>NZ_JBHTSA010000082.1:0-37563 GCF_042795405.1 Streptomyces sp. NPDC056480
CGATACGCGCAGCAGGGCCCCGCCGGATCCGGCGGGGCCCTGCTGCGCGTATCGGCGGACAGGATCAGGACGAAGGCCGCTGCTTGGCCAGGAGGTCCTCGATCACCGTGGCCACGGTCTCCGGCGCGGGCAGGGCCGGATGCCGGCTGACCGTGCCCGTGGTCGGGTCGAACCCGTCGTGCCACTCCGGCTCGTTGACGAGGCCGCCGTCCTCGCGGATCCGCGCGATGTTCCGCTGCACGGCCGCCTTGTGCCACATCCTGGCGCCCATCACCGGGAAGTGGACCACCGGGTAGTCCACCGACAGCGCGACCGTGAGCAGCCGGTTCGGTGCGGCGCCGGCGGCGGCCGAGGCCAGGGTGTGGGCGGTGGCCGGCAGCACCGCGAGGATGTCGTGGTCGGCCGCGAGCCGGGAGGGCTTGTCGGTCGGCCAGTCCGCAGGGGATTCCCCGCTCACCACCCTTTCGGCGAAGAGCGCGACGCTCTCCGGGGAAAGGAACGAGGTCGCGGTGTGCGTCATCAGAACGGTGAACGTGCTGCCCTCGATCTGTCGGCGCATCGCCTCGACGTACGCCGGAAGTCTGGTGACCGCGATGGATCCGGTGGCACCGATGAGTATGCGTTTCCCGGTCGGTTCCGGGGAGTTTCGAATTCCCATGGGCCGATGATGTCGCCGCCGTCCCGCCGCAGGTCAAGGGGCTCGACAGGACAGTCCAGAGCGGGTCCAGGGCCGGTCCAGCAGCGGTCCAGCGGCCCCGAAATCCTTCGGTCGTCCCTACGGTCCCACCGTATTGAGACCGTTTACCCCCCTGCCTAACGTCGCTTCTCGCAAGGGAATTCGAAAGCCCGGCAGGGCGGCCGAAGACCCGGCACGGCATCCGAAAGCCCGGCAGGGCATCCGAGGAAAAGGGACGGACGACGATGGAGGATCTCTTCGCAAGGCTGCGCGGCGGTGCCGGACACCCCCGCCTCGACGAGGACCGGCTCCTCGAGCTCAAGCCGCGGCCGGAGCACCGGCACGAACCCTTCCCGCTGACCGACATCCAGCAGGCGTATCTGATCGGCCGCCACAAGGGGCTCGAACTGGGCGGCATCTCCAGCCAGTACTACCTGGAGTTCGACTGTCCCGCCCTCGACCCCGAGCGGCTCACCGAGGCCCTGCGCACCGTGATCGCCCGCCACGAGGCCCTGCGCACGGTGGCCGGGACCGACCAGACCCAGCGGGTCGTCCCCGCGGCCGAGGCGGAACCGAACGCCATCCGTGTCACGGACCTGCGCGGCCGGCCCGAGTCCGAGCGGACGGCGGAGCTGGAACGCGTACGCGCCGAACTGACCGCGCAGGTCATGCCGTTGGACCGGACGTCACTCCTCGACGTCCGGGCCACGCTGCTCGACGAGGACCGGCTGCGCCTCCATGTCGCCGTGGACCTGCTGTTCCTCGACATGCGCGGGCTGTACCGGCTGATGGACGAGTGGCGCCGATGTCACGACGACCCGGCGTGGCGGCCCGAGCCGTCGGAGGTCACCTTCCGCGACTACGTCCTCGCGCGGGAGGAGCTGCGCGGGGACGCCCTGGGCCGGGAGTCCGCCGCCTACTGGGCGGACCGCCTGGACAGCCTGCCGGGCGCGCCCGAACTGCCCCTGGCCGCCGCGCCGGAGCAGCTGGGCACCCCCCGCTTCGTACGGCACCGGGCGCGGCTCTCCCCCGAACGCTGGGCGGCGCTGCGGGCGGCGGCCGAGCGGCACGGCCTGACCGCTTCCGGCGTGCTGCTCGCCGCCTACGCGGAGGTCCTCCGCACCTGGTCGCGGCGGCAGGAGTTCACCCTCACCGTCACGCAGTTCCACCGGCTCGGCCTGCACCCGCGGGTCGAGGACGTCATCGGGAACTTCCTCGACCCGAGCCTGCTCGCCGTCGGCGGCCGGCCCGAGGAGAGCTTCGTCCAGCGGGCCCGCGACCTGGAGCAGCGCCTCCTGGAGGACCTGGCGCACCCGCACGGCGGCATCCGAGTGCTGCGCGACCTGGCCCGCCGCCGCGACGACGGCCGGGCGTCGCTGCCCGTGGTCTTCTCCAGCACCCTCGGCGCCGGGAGCGGCGCGCCCGGCGCCGGCCGGCTGGAGTCCTTCGGCCCCCTGGTCCACGACCACAGCCGTACGCCGCAGGTGTGGCTGGAGAACCAGATCCTGGAGCTCGACGGCCTGCTCTCGGTCAACTGGAACGCCGTGGAGGGCCTGTTCCCCGCCGGCACCCTGGAGGCCATGTTCGCGGCGTACACGACGCTCCTCGACCGCCTCGTCGACGAGCCGGCGCTCTGGGACGCCACCCGCGGCATCGTGCCGCTCCCGGCCCGGGAGGCCGAGGAGCGCGCCCTGGCCAACGCCACCGCCCAGGACATCCCGGCCGCGCTCCTGCACGAGCTGGTTGCCGAGGCGGCCCTGCGCGACCCCGACGCGCCCGCGGTGATCACACCCGGCACGGAGACCACGTACCGGCAGCTGACCGGGTCCGCCCACCGGATCGCCCACCGGCTGCTCCGCACCCCCGGCGCGGCACCGAACGAGATCGTCGCCGTGTCGATGCGGCCCGGCGCCGCCCAGTACGCCGCGCTGCTCGGCGTCCTGCACACCGGCGCCGCGTACGTGGCCATCGACCCCGAACTGCCCGAGGAGCGGCGCCTGAAGCTGCTCGCCCGCTGCTCGGTGCGGGCCGTGGTGACCGACCCCGAACTGCGCGACTCGCTGCCCTGGCCGGAGGGCGTGACCGTACTGACCCCCGAGGACGAGGAGACCCTGGCCTGCCCGGAGTGGTCGCCCGGGCGCCGCCAGGGACCCGACGACCTCGCGTACGTCATCTTCACCTCGGGCTCCACCGGTGAGCCCAAGGGCGTGATGATCACCCATCGCAGCGCCGCCAACACCGTCCAGGACATCAACCGCCGCTTCGGCGTGGGCCCGGACGACCGCACCATGGCGCTCGCCCCGGCGGGCTTCGACCTGTCCGTGTACGACCTCTTCGGCGTGCTCGGCGCCGGTGGCACCGTCGTCGTCCCCGACCCCGCGCGCGGCAACGACCTCGCCCACTGGTCCCAGCTCGTCGGGCGCTACGGGGTGACCATCTGGAACAGCGTGCCCGCGCCCATGCGGATGTGGATCGACGCCCTCGGCGACGGCGCGGTGCCGCGCGGCTGCCGGCTCCGCCTCGCCCTGCTCAGCGGCGACTGGATCCCCGTCGACCTGCCGGCCCGGATCCGCGAGAAGCTCCCCGCGATGCGGGTGATCAGCCTCGGCGGTGCCACGGAGGGCTCCATCTGGTCGATCCACCACCCCGTCGAGAACGTCCGGCCGGAGTGGTCGAGCATCCCGTACGGCAAGCCGCTCGCCAACCAGACCATGCACGTCCTCAACCAGTGGCAGGAGCCGTCCCCCGTCGGGGTCACCGGCGAGATCCACATCGGTGGCGTCGGCGTGGCCCAGGGCTACCTCGGCGACCCCGGGCGCACCGCCGAACGCTTCCCGGTCCACCCGGTCACCGGGGAGCGGATCTACCGGACCGGCGACCTCGGCCGCTATCTGCCCGGCGGCGACATCGAGATCCTCGGCCGCGAGGACTTCCAGGTGAAGATCAACGGCTATCGCGTCGAGCTCGGCGAGATCGAGGCCGCGCTGCTGCGCCGGCCCGAGGTGCGCACCGCCCTGGTCACCGCACCCGCCCACGCCCGTACCGGGCAGCGGCAGATCGCGGCGTACGTGGTGCCCGAGGCGGGCGCGGTGCCCGACCCGGCCGAGCTGCGCGAGGCCCTCGCCGCCGCACTGCCCGGCTACATGGTGCCCAGCCGCTTCCTCACCCTGGAGACCCTGCCGCTGACCACCAACGGGAAGATCGACCACAAGGCGCTGCCCACGCCGTGGAACGACGACGCGGAATCCGCCGGCACCCGGGTCGCGCCGCGCAGCCGGGTCGAGGAGCGGCTCTTCGCCCTCTGGTCCCAGCAGCTCGGCCACGGCGACTTCGGCGTCGAGGAGGGCTTCTTCGACATCGGCGGCGACTCGCTGCACGCGGTCGGCCTGCTCACCGTGCTGCGCGCGGAGTTCGGCATCGAGGCGGACATGGAACAGGAGATGGTCGAGGGCCTCTTCATGAACGCGTCGATCTCCTCCTTCGCCGAACTGATCGCCCCGGCAGGGGAGTCGGAGCGCCCGGACGAGTCCGACGGCTCAGGCGGTTTCGAGAGGTCCGAGGAGTCCGCGGCATGACCACGATGCCCAGCGCGACCCAGGACTCGGCCGTGGCCGAATGGGACCACGTCGTCGTCGGCGGCGGCTCCGCCGGCGCGCTCGTCGCCGCACGGCTCGCCGCCCGCGACTCCGGCACCGTGCTGCTCCTGGAGGCCGGACCCGACCAGCCGGTCCCCCGCGACCGCGCCCACCCGCTCGCCGACGCCGGCCGGCTCGTGCTCGCCGGGTTCAACTGGGACTACCGGGCCAACCTCCGCAGCAGCGGCCGCCTGGAGGACCTGCTCAAGGGCGGTGACGGCACCGGGACCCCGGCCCGCGCCCTCTGGGAACGCTTCCCCTACCAGCTCGGCAAGGTCGTCGGCGGCGGCTCCGCCGTCAACGGGGCCATCGCCCTGCGCGGGCTGCCCCGTGACTTCGCGGCCTGGGCGGCGCAGGGCAACCCCGACTGGTCCTGGGAGAAGGTACTGCCCTTCTACCGGGCCATCGAGAACGACATCGACTACCCCGACCGCCCACCGCACGGCGACGGCGGCCCGCTCCCGATCCGCCGGACCCCGCGCGAACGGGTCCACCCCCTGGACGCCGCCTTCTGGGAGGAGTGCAACCGCCAGGGCGTCGCCGACCTCCCCGACCTCAACTCCGGTGAGGAGGCCGGAATCGGCCCGATCCCCGGCAACACGGTCGACGGCGAGCGCATCGACGCCGCCACCGCCTTCCTCTCCGGCGCCCGCGACCGGCCCCGGCTCCACGTCCGTCCCGGCGTACGGGTCACCCGGGTGCTGTTCGACCCGAAGGACCGGAGCCGTGCCGTCGGCGTGGAGACCGAACGGGACGGGCGGCTCGACACCGTCCGGGCCCGGCACGTGATCCTCGCCGCCGGGGCCGTCGGCACCCCCGTGATCCTCCAGCGCTCCGGCGTCGGCGACGCGGCCCTGCTCGGTGCCCTCGGCATCGACCCGGTCGCCGACCTCCCCGGCGTGGGCCGCGACCTGGTGGATCACCCGTCCGTCGTCATCTGGTCCCGGCCGGCCGACGGCGTGTGTACGCCGGGTCTGCCCTGGCGCCAGGTGGCGGCCCGGATGAGCAGCGGCTTCGACGACGACGTCGACGTCCAGCTGGGCCTCCTCAACAACGTGGAGAGCCACACCATCCCCGGCTTCGTCGACCGGCTCGGCTGGCCCCTGGTCGTCGGCATGTCCGTGATGCTGCTGCGCCCCCGTTCCCGCGGCCGGGTCTTCCTCGACAGCGCCGACCCGCTCGCCTCCCCCGTCATCGAACTCGGCCTCGGGACCGATCCCGAGGACGTCGAGCGCCTCTGCCACGGCGTCCGCAGGGCATGGGGCTTCCTGCGCTCCCCGGGCCTGTCCGCCCGCCTGACGCGCACCCAGTTCTGGAGCGACCGGATGGTCGCCAACGACGGCGTGCTGCGCAGCGGGGTCCGGCACATCATGAACCCCGGCTGGCACGCGGCCGGTTCGTGCCGGATGGGCCCGGACTCCGACCCGTACGCCGTCGCCGACCAGGAGGGCCGGGTCCACGGCACCGCGAACCTGCGGATCGCCGACGCCTCGCTCTTCCCCGTCATCCCCAGCGCCCCCACCAATCTGACCACCCTGATGCTGGCCGAGAAGCTGGCCCGGAGCATGAAGGAATGACCGTGCACCCTGTCACGAGCCCTCCGGTGCGGCTCTACTGTTTCCCGCACGCCGGGGCGACCTCACAGGTCTACCGCGGCTGGCAGACCCTCGGCGAGCCACAGCTGCGGATCCGGGGCGTGGACGCGCCCGGCCGCGGCGCACGCCGCCAGGAACGCAAGGCGGTCAACTACCACGGTCTGGTACGGGCCATGGCCGAGCAGGTGGTGGCCGATCTGCTCTCCGGGCGCGAACGGTCCCCCGGGCTGCGCTGGGCGACGTTCGGGCACAGCTTCGGCGCCACGATGAGCCTCGCGGTGGCCGAGCACGTCGCCCGCCAGACCGGCCTGGCGCCGGTGCGATCGGTGCTCTCGGGCGCGGTGCCGCCGGCGCTCCAGCGGCCGGGGGCGCTGCTCGCCGCCGTCCCCGACGACGAGCTCCTCGCCCGCACGGCGGCCGACGGCGGAACTCCGCCCGCGGTGCTCGCCGAACCGACGATGAGCCGGATCCTCCTGCGGATGCTCCGCGAGGACGACTGCGTACGGGCGGAGTTCGCCCGGGAGGCGGCAGGCCTGCGGGTGGACTTCCCGCTCACCCTGATCGCCGCGCGGGAGGACGTGCACGCCCCGCCGGAGCGGGTGTGGCCGTGGTCGGCGCACAGCTCCGCCCCGGTCCGCCGGGTGGAGATCGAGGGCGGCCACTTCGCAGCGGTCCAGCACCCCGAGGAGACGCTGGCGATCATCGGCGACGACACCGACACCGGGAAGGGCTGAGCCATGGCGCGGAGCACCGGCGGCCCCCGGTCGCGATACGGGCCCGAGCACGAGCAGTTCCGGGACACCTGCCGGGAGTTCCTGAACCGCGAGGTCGTCCCGCACCACGCACGCTGGGAGCGGGAGGGCATCGTCGACCGATCGGTGTGGCGGGCGGCGGGCCGGGCCGGACTCCTCGGCATCGGCGTCGACCCGGCGTACGGCGGAGGCGGCGAGCCGGACTACCGCTATCCGGCCGTGTTCCAGCGGGAGATCATGTGGGCCCGGGCCACCGCGCCCGGCTTCGTGGCGCACAACGACGTCATCGCCACGTACCTCGCCGAGCGGACCACCGAGGACCAGCGCAAACGCTGGCTGCCCGGACTGTGCGCGGGGGAGCTGATCGCGGCCATCGCGATGAGCGAGCCGGACGCCGGCTCCAACGTCGCCGACATCCGTACGACCGCGGTACGGGACGGGGACGCGTACGTCCTCAACGGGCAGAAGACCTTCATCACCAATGGCGAGAACGCCGACGTCGTCGTGGTCGCGGCGAAGACCGCCCCCGACCGCGGCGCCCAGGGCATCAGCCTGCTGGTGGTGGAGCGCGGCACGCCCGGCCTGACCCGCGGCCGGCGCATGGAGAAGCTCGGCTGGCACGCCAGCGACACCTGCGAGCTGTTCTTCGACGACTGCCGGGTACCGGCCGAGAACCTGATCGGCAAGGAGAACGCCGGCCTCGCCTACATGATGGCCGGACTGCCCCGGGAGCGGCTCAGCATCGCGACCGTGGCGGTGGGAGCGGCGGAACGGATGCTCGCCGACACGCTGGAGTACGCGAAGACCCGCGAGGCCTTCGGACAGCCCATCGGCACGTTCCAGCACAACCGCTTCCAACTCGCGACGATGGACACGGAACTGACGATCGCCCAGGTCTTCCTCGACCACTGCGTCACCGAACTCGATGCGGGCCGCCTGTCGGTGACGGACGCCGCGAAGGTGAAGTGGTGGACGACCGAGCTCCAGGTGGACATCGCCAACCGGTGCCTCCAGATCCACGGCGGTTTCGGCTACCTCAAGGAGAGCGCGATCTCCCGCGAGTGGGCCAACAGCCGGGTGCAGACCATCTACGGCGGGACGACGGAGGTGATGAAGGAACTGATCGGCCGCTCACTGGGCCTCTGACGCGGGCCCGCTGACGCGAGGTCTCCACCCGCAAGACCGCCCCGTCCGCCGCGCGCCCCACCCCCCGGCGCGCGACGGACGGGGCGTACCCATGCGGTGGCCGGGACCGGCAGCCGTCCGGGGCGTACCCATGCGATCGCCGGGACCGGCAGCCGTCCGAAAACAGCACCTCTCTTTGCAAATTCCGGAACAAGTGCATGTAATGACGGCGTGGAGCAGCCCTCGTCCATCGCCCAGGCCCTGTCCGCCGTCGGTCCCCGACTGAAGCGGTTGCGTACCGCCCGCGGTGTCACCCTCGCCGCCCTGTCCGAGGTCACCGGAATCTCCAAGAGCACCCTGTCCCGCCTGGAGGCCGGCCAGCGCCGCCCCAGCCTGGAACTGCTGCTGCCCATCGCCCAGGCCCACCAGGTCCCGATCGACGAACTGGTCGGCGCCCCCGACGTGGGCGACCCCAGGGTCCGGCTCAAGCCGCACGCCGTGAACGGCAACACGGTGCTGCCGCTGACCCGGCAGCCGGGCCCGCTGCAGAGCTACAAGATGGTCCTCCCGGCCAGCCGGGACACCCCGGAGCTGTGCACCCACGAGGGATACGAGTGGCTGTACGTGCTCTCCGGACGGCTCCGGCTCGTCCTGGCCGACCACGACATCGTCCTGGACCCGGGCGAGGTGGCCGAGTTCGACACCCGGCTGCCGCACTGGTTCGGCAGCACGGGGCACGGCTCGGTCGAAGTCCTCAGTCTCTTCGGACGCCAGGGCGAACGCATGCACATCCGCGCCAGGCCGACAGGCCGAACGCCCGCCTCCGGCGACTGAGCCGGAGACGGGCGAGGAGGGGGAGGCGGCGCGGGGACGAACGCCGGAAGGCCGAAGGATCAGACGGCGGGAACGGCCCCGTCGGCCTCGGAGGCCCGATGGGTACGAAGATCCCGCTGGATCTCCTCGTCCACCAGGTCGTGGTTGAGCGCGAACGCGGCCGCGGCTCCCATGCCGGCCGCGGTGACGGCCTGGGCGCGGGAGTCCACGACGTTGCCGACGGCCCAGAGACCGGGCCGACTGGTGCGCCCGGCGCGGTCGGTGACCAGCCAGCCCTGCTCGTCGCGCTCACAGCCGAGCCCGTCGAAGGCGGAGTCGTTCGGACTCATCTTCGGGAAGAGGAAGACACCGGCGCAGTCGACGGTGCGCCCGTCGGAGAGCTCGACGGCGTGCAGCCGCCCGTCCTTGCTGAGCAGGGTGGTCACGGATTCCTCGACCACCTGGACCCCGCGGGCGTCCATGAGCTCGCGCTCGTCGTCACTGAGCGGCCGGTCGTGGGAGACGTACACGACGTCGTGCGACCACTGCCGCAGCAACAGCGCCTGCCCGGCGGAGGCCGGATGGACCCCGAGCACGACGATCCGCTGGTCGCGCACCTCGTAGCCGTGGCAGTAGGGGCAGAAGTGCACGTCGCCGCCCCACAGCGCCCGCACTCCGGGGATCTCGGGCAGCTGGTCGCGCAGCCCGGTGGCGAGCACGACGTGCCGCGCGTCGAGCGAGGCACCCCCGTCGAGCCGCACGACGAAGCCCCCCTCGTCCCGCGCCTCGACCTGGTCGACCCGCCCCTCGACCCGCACGGCCCCGTAGCGCGCGATCTCGGCCCGCCCGGTCTCGAGCACGGTCAGCGGCGACACTCCGTCACGGGAGAGGAAGCTGTGCATATGGGCCGAGGGAGCGTTACGGGGCTCCCCGGCGTCGACGACGGCGACACTGCGCCGCGCCCGCGCGAGCACGAGCGCGGCATTGAGCCCACCCGCCCCGCCGCCTATGACGATCACGTCGTACGAGGTTCGGACACTGTTCTCCTTGTGGGCGCCGGTCATGGCGATCACCTCCGCCGCCAGGGTGCGGCCCACCCGAATCCAGAACAATCTTTGTTGCCGTTTCCGGGACACGGCCGTCGCTTCGCGGCCCGCCGCTCGTTGGCCGACAGTGTCACTGACTGAGGCACCGGTGCGGAAAGGGGCAGCAGTTGCTGATCGAGGCAATCGGAGCCGTGCTGCCGGCGGCGCTCGCGGTGGGACTCAGCCCGTTCCCCGTGGTGGGCGTGGTGCTGCTCCTCGCCGGACGGCACGGCCGCCGCAACGGTCCGCTGTTCGCGGCCGGCTGGGTCTCCGGGCTCACGGTCGTCGCCGTACTGGTGGCGGTGGTGTTCGGGGGCGCCGACGACCCGGAGAGCACGTCGTCGGCGGTCGCCGACTGGCTGCGGGTGGCGGCCGGGGCAGCCCTCGTCGTGCTGGGGATCCGCACGTGGTCCCGACGGCCGCGAGCCGGTGACCCGGTCGACGAACCGGGCTGGACGGCCTCGCTCGGCGAGGCGACGGCCGGCCGTTCCCTGACCCTGGGCGCCCTGCTGTCCGGCGCCAACCCGAAGAACTTCGTGCTGACGGCCTCGGCCGTCACGGAGATCGTGGAAACCGACGTGCACGGCGCGGACTTCGCCATCGCCGTGACGGTCTACGTGATCCTCGGCTCCTGCACCGTCATCGGCGCGGTCGTCGCCCATCTCGCCGGCGGGGAGACCGCCAGGTCGTTCCTGGACGGGGTGCGCCGATTCATGGTCGCCAACAGCACCGTGATCACGGTCGTCGTCCTCATCCTGCTGGGCGCGAGCATCCTGGGCGACGGACTCGCGGGCCTGGGGCGCTGACGGCCCCAGGCGCCTCCGAATCGGCCACCCGGATGGGCGAGGTCAGGCCGACACCGACTCCGCCACCACAGCCGGGCCGCCCGTGACCGTGAAGGCCAGACAGACGACGAGGGTGTCGTTCTCGACCGGGGTTCCCGCACCGCTCCAGAAGCGCCGGTGGACGGCACGCCACGCGTCGAGATCGGCATCACCCTCACCTTCGGCGGCCGCGTGCTCCCACGTCACGTCACTGAAGGCCGTCACCTCGACACCCGTGATCTCCAGGACGGCAACGGCAACCCCCTGGTTGTCCAGCAACGC
This sequence comes from Streptomyces sp. NPDC056480, assembly GCF_042795405.1. Classification (NCBI taxonomy): domain Bacteria; kingdom Bacillati; phylum Actinomycetota; class Actinomycetes; order Kitasatosporales; family Streptomycetaceae; genus Streptomyces; species Streptomyces sp. NPDC056480. Next base: position 10,788 of record NZ_JBHTSA010000082.1, read on the forward strand.
AAGCCGCTCACCGACGTGCTCAAGACGCTCGTCCTCCTCGGCGTACTCGCCGAGGAGCCCGGTCGTGGCACGCTTGGCCCCCGCCAGGACGAGCCCGTTCAACTCGTCCCGCACGGCCCCCGGAGCCCCCAACTCCAAGGCCCGCAACCCGCCGACCCGCGGCCACATCGCCCCCACCCCTCACTCGAACACACCCGACACCGAGCACCCTAGGCCGAACGAACAGCCGCCCGCCTTCCGGAATCCCGGGCTCAGGCGTCCTTCTTCACCGGCTCCAGGATCGCCACGCACTCCACGTGGTGCGTCATCGGAAGGATGTCGCGGAGAGCGGGGACCGGAGAAAGCGCAGGCCAGAGGGCCCATTCCTGCCTCACCGGCTATCGGCGAAGTCGCCCGAGCGTCAAAGAGAGCCGGGCCCGCGCTTCTGCTAGTGCCGCATCAGACAACGTTCGCGTTCGCCCCACCGAGTATCCCGAGCAGTCGTTCGTCGGCGGCATGCTCGTTCGGCCAGGCGAGCGGCCACCACGCTCGGAATCACGCGGTCCTCCGGCAGGGTGAAGCGGACCTGCGAAGAGATGGGGGCCCACCACCTTGAGGGCGGCTGCCCAATACCACGCACGCGAGGGCCACCTCAAAAAGACGTGCCCCGCAGCCACAGGGAGCAGGCCGACGGCGAAACCGTGCGGCCCGGGGCCTGGATCAGCCAGCAGCGAGTCAAGGCCGGGAAGCTGTCGCTTCAGCAGGCGAGGAGCTGTCCGCCTTGAACATGTGCTGGTCGTAGACGAACGGCCGCGGGCACGCTACGCGGGCGGACTGGCGGCTGAGTGATCTCTGCAAATCTCGCTGTGGCAACGGCCCGTAGGCGGCGGCCGCCTCGCGGGCGATGCTCAGGCTGCGAACCCCCGCGCCGCGCAAGGTCGCCGTCGCCGGGCGGCTGCCGGAATGAGCCTTGCCGACCGCGCCGATCCGGGACGGCCGTGCGGCTCTCGCAACCGCTGCCCTAGGGTGATCGTTTGACTACTGAGAAAGGTGCATCGCCTCGTGAATTCAGTCCGCAAGTCCAGCAGTTCAGCCTTGATCGCCGCCCTCGCGATGGTCTTCGCTGTTGGCTGCACCCAGCAGCCCGAGCACGTCGATTCCGCCCCTCCAGCCCCGACCGGCAAGCAGACGTTACCGGCCCGCGCCGTCTACGATCCCCCGGCGAAGTTCGACACCCAGGCTGGCGTCCTCATGCCCTGGGAAGCTTCATCCGGGCTGCTGAGCGTCGGCGGAACCTGGCTGGGTGACAGCAAGATCCCGGTGGCGCTCCACAAGGACAAGGCCTACGTGGCGACCCTCGACCGTCTGCTGGCCTTCAACACGACCACCGGTTCGCTCACAGCCACCATCACTCCCACGGCTGATGCGCTGAGTGTGCTCAGCCGGGACGACCGCAACCACGCCGCTCCTCCGGTCGTCACCCCAGGAGCCGATCCGCTGGTCCTCGCGCCGTTCTTCGTACGGCGGCCCGGAGTCGGAACCCAGGCCGCCACCAACTTCATCGAGTTCACTGCCACCAACCCGTCCAGCGACAAGGTCGACTGGAGACTGCCCCTGACCCTGCCGTCCTGGACAAAGGACGGCAGCCCGCGCACCGTCTCGGTCGTCGGAGCCTCGGAGAAGGTCGCCATCGTGACGGTCAGCACGGGTGCGTCCTCACTGTTCTCCGCTGCTACCACCTACGGCATCGACCTCACCGCACGCCGTGTCCTGTGGACCAAGGACCGGTTCGAGGCGACTGCCGTAACCGGGAACAACGTGGCAGGCGAGCTGGAAACATCCGACGGGACCTACGAATCCGCACGCGGTTACGACCTGCTCACTGGCACCGAGCGCTGGCGCGGAGAGGACCGTCTCAACCTCGACGTGAAGCCCGCCGGACCGTACCTCCTCCTCGTCCAGGCACAGAACAAGGACGACTACCGCGTACATATCCAGCAGTTCCTCGATCCCGCGACCGGCACGGTGAAGCACGAGGCCCCGGAGGACATCGCCGGCTCCCGCTGTGACCATGATGGGCAGAACACTGTTGTCTGCTCCTGGAACCAGGGAAACCTATACAAGGTCTGGGCCTTCAACGACCGCACCACCTCTCTGCTGTGGCAGCTGCCAGACCAGACTGCCAACCGCATCGCTCCGCGGGTAACAGCCGTCTGGAACGGACGGGTCTACGGCAAGACGGACAACGGCCCCCTCGCTCTGGACTCACGGACCGGAGCGGACCTGCCCACCCGCCCAGGCATCGCCCCCTTCCTCGTCAACGGGTACACCGGACTCGCCCTGTCCCCGGAAGATGACCTGACCGCGTACCCGGCCGCTGGGTAACCGGGATGCTGCCCGATCGACGCCCCGGCTGAGGGTGGCCACCGCCGCACAGAGCCGGGCATCGGATGAGAGCTGCCGGCAATGCCGTACGCCGTGTCCGCCGCTCCGCCTTTGCTGAAGTTCGCTGGCGGGTACCCTAATCGGGGACCCGCAGGCCTGTCCGGTCTACGCAACCTGGGGTTGGGAGTGCGCTAGAGCCGCCCTTCTACGTCCTCGGAAAACCTCGCCCATGGGTGCGTTGCCGCTGGCAGGATGAGACGCCATGGCAAACGTCTTGATCAAGGATCTACTGGAAATCTCGAAGGGCTTCTCCGAGAAGCTTGAGGAGTGGCCCCACATCCCGTGTCCCACGTGTGTGCGAGGCGTCCTGCTCCCGGTCGCCGACTCCTTCGTGGATGAAGAGACGGTCACCAGTAGGTCCCTCCGCAGCCACGAGGGGTGGGACCCCGATTGGATTCAGGGCGACTTCCTCTGCATCCTCACCTGCCCGAACGGAGCCTGTGACCGTGTGCGCGTCGTCGGGGACAGCAGGGTCCGATACACAGGCGACTGGGAGGGGGAGCAATACGAGGCTCACTTGACCCCCACCATGTTCTTTCCCGCGCTGCCGCTGATCCAGAGCCGCCGCCTCTGCCCCAAGGAGGTCGGCAAACGGGTGGATATCGCGGCAAAGATCCTTTGGCTCGATCCCAACTCTGCTGCGAACCGGATCCGGTCGGCGGTCGAGGCCCTCATGGACGAGCACGGAATCATCCGCTACAAGCCCGACCGCAGAGGAAAGCCCTCCCGAATCAGCCTCGACGAACGAATCTCTACGTTCAAAACAGCGCTGCCTCAGCACGCGGAAGCCGCTGGCATGCTCCTGGCCGTGAAGTGGATCGGGAACGTAGGAAGCCACGAGGGCGTTCTCCGCATCCCTGACGTCCTGGAGGGAGTCGAGTTCCTGGACCATGCCCTGTCCCAGATCTACGACACCAACCACGATGACATCAAGAAGAGGGCAGCCGACGTAACTTCACGGCGCGGACGACCCAGCAGCTCATAGCGACCGTGAGCGCGGGCCAGTGCGGACGCCGAGCGCGTCCGCGCTCGGCGTCCCGGGTGCGGGCCCCTTGCGGCTCGCGCGTTCACCTTCAGCGACCGACCCGGCCCTGGAGGACCGCCCGGCCGCTGCCGGGCGCGGCCCGCGGCCTACCGCACGTCGCGCGCCCCACCACCCCTCTGTCGCTCGGTGGAGCGCTGCGGCACGGTTCACCCCGGGTGCCATCTGGCTCGCGCTCTCACTGCACCCGACAGCATCGCGAGACTCGGGTGTGAAGGCGGCGGGCAGGCCTCGGGATCGTCAGCGCGCCAGTTTGAGGCGTGCAGTCTCTGCGGCATGGGAGGCTGCTTCGATCAGCCCGAGTTCGCCGGCGAGCGTTCCCACGAAGGCATTGACCGCCTCGATCGCGCGGCCCTCCATGGTGTCGGGCTCTGCGAAGTACGGCGCGAACTCTCTGGCGCCGATGGTCGCCATGGCGGGCCGACGGGCCTGATAGTCGGCCCACATCGGTCTGTAGATGGCGCGCACTCGGTCGAGCTCGGTTTCGTCGATCTCCTCGTGCCGGAGGCGGCGGATTGTCTGCTCCTGGGCCTTCCACATCGCAATGTGGTGCTGGACGGAGACCGGCCCGAAGGGTCCGGGAAGGGCTCGTTCGATCCGCGGCGTGCCTGGCTGGACGGGCCAGGGCGAGTGCAACTCCGTGAGGACCGCGGTTAGCCTGTCTATGTCGATCCGGCCGGTCCGCTCGCCTTCCTCGAGGACGAGCTGAGCAGCGCGCCGTTGCTTGGGAGTGGCCGAGGGGTGGGCGAGCTGCTCGACGATGGCGCGGACGTTCTCCCTGCGCCGAACGGCGGTCGTCTGACCGGTGGCGCGCGCGTGGGTACGCAAGGCTCGGCGCGCCTGCGGGGTGGGCACGATCGTGTCGTCGATCAGCCACAGGTACAGCACGACGCGGATCAGGGAGCGTTGCGGGATGCGCCCCAACGGGGAACGCTCTCGAGCTTCGAGAAGTCTGGTGAACAACTCGCGTTGCTCGGGCGGGAAGACTCGCGGATCGCTGCCGTGCGTGCTGGTCTTGCGCGGCTCGGGGTTGGCGAGCATGCCGTCCTCGACCCAGGAGGTCACCATCCTGGGACTGGCTTTCACGCCCAGCGCGAGCCCGTCAGCAACCAGATCGGCCGAGGTCCCCTCAACCCACGTGGTGGCCTGATTCCCGTTCATGGCGCCGAACTTACATCGAGATTCGAGCCCCGGAAGCTGCGTTCAACCCACGTCAGCCATAAGGCTTAGGGCCAGCAGAAACTGCGCCCCGCACCGTATCCCTGGCAGGAACACCCGGTGCGGGGGCAGCCGACTCATCCCCTGAACGGAGACCGTCATGTCCCACCGTACGCACCGTCCCGCCCCGAAGCGCCGACGCGCCCGCCACCGTCTTGTCCAGGACCTTGGGCAGGCGGCGTTCTACGCCGCTTCCGCCACGTTGGCCGGCGGGCTGGTCCGCGAGCTGCTCCACCTGGTCCACATGTCCGTCTTCTCGTGCTGACCTGAAGACCAGGGAGATGCCGCGTCCGAGTCTGCCGGGCGCGGCATCTCAGCGGCCCCCTAGCTTGACTCTGGCGGTGATCTTGGAGGCGAGGTCAGGCACCGAGGGTTCACCAGGACTTCGAGCCCGTTGGCGAGGGCGGCGATCGGCTGCTTGAGCTGGCCGGCCCCCTCGCCACCGTCCACCGCATCACAGGTCCCCGTACCGGTCGGCTGGCCGGAGCCCGGCAGTACCGCACCTGGCACTGCTACCTTCGCGGCCGGCTCGACACGTACACGACTGCCGCACCCGACCTCGCGCCCGCCGCGGCAGCCCTACGCCGCCAACTCGACACCACAGACCTGGACATCGAGCCCAGACTGCTCCACCACGACCTACAGCCGGGCCACCTCGTCAGGCCCGCGGCCGGCGGGTCGCTGCTGCTGGACTGGGAACTCGCAGCCTTCGGCGACCCGCTGTCCGACCTCGCCCGCCTCACCGTCCGTCTCGACCTGACCGACCCCGCCGAAGCGCTTCAGGTCGCCCACCAGCCCACTCCGAACGCCGTCCGCAGAGTCCAGATGTACTGGCGCATTCATCAGCTCTCCGACGCAGCCCTCAGCACCGATCCGGTCGTACGGCAACGCGGTCGGGCTCGCCTGGGGCGAGAGCTGTATCCACTCCTTCCCTCGTAAACCACGGTCTGTCGCAGGCCCATCGCTGTCACCGCCGCTATAAGCAGGCAAACACCTCCGCCCTGGCCACATGGAACAGGGCGGGAAGTCGTTCATGCGGCAACGATCAAGGGAGTGTCCAGGCGCTCCCAGGCACCGAGGACCGCCTTGTGCGCGTCCGGTTGCAGGTGTGCGTAGCGTTGTGTGGTCTGGAAGCTCTCGTGGCCGAGGAGGTGCTCGCCCGCCAGTGCATCCAGCGCCGGGGCCGCCCGGAAGACGTTTCCGCGGCCGTCTCGTTCCTTGCCACCGACGACGCCGGCTTCATCACCGGCCAGACCTTGCGTGTCGACGGAGGGTGGATCCTCGGCTGACATCTGGCTATGCGCCACGGCGCCTACGAAGGCCACCGCCCTGGCTACCATGCCCCGCACGAGGCCACCCTCACACAGGACGGCCGCAACCAGGTACGGCCGCTCCCTGCCCCTCCCCGAGGGCATCACCGCGATCGTCACCAGCCCCATCCCCCGTGCCCGCCAGCCCCCCTCGTCTCCCACCTCACGGGCCTGCCCATCGTCGCCACCTCCGGCCTCCTCGCCGAATGGCTCGCGCCCAGCATCGTCCTCGGCCGCACCGCCGAGACCTACCCGTCGGCCTACCGCGCCTGGCGAGCCCGGCGCCTCGCCAACCCGTCCCTACGCTGCGAAGACGGCGAAAGCCTCACCGACCTCCAACTGCGGTCCTACGTTCCGTCGGCCGATCAGAGCGACGGGAAGCAACGTCACACAGGCGGCAGCCGCTTGGCGGTCGCCGGTCAGTAGTCGAACGCGTCGAGGTGCCGGCGCAGCAGGTCGCCGATGTCTTCGCGGCCCCCTTCGACTGGCAGCGGCAAGGGGGCGTCCTCGCCGTTCGCCATGGCGAGGCTGCTGGCGAAGCGCACGAGGTTGGGCGCGGGGGCGAAGGAGTCGCGCAGCCAGACGGCGAAGGCGCCGGCTTCGTCCGCCGTCACGTCGGTGAGGGTGATGTAGGCGTAGTCGGGCTCGGTGATGGCCGCGGTACCGTCCAGCCACACGTCCGGCGCCAGCTCGATCTCGAAGTCCAGCACCGTCATCTCATGGACGCCGGACCGCCGGTGCCCGATGGTGGGGTCGGGGAACGCCTCTCGCAGCGCCCGCTCCAGGGAGTCCAGCGTGGCGTGCCAGGCTCCGCCGTTCCCCTCGGGGGGATAGAAGGCGAAGTTCGCCCGGATGTTTCGTTCCGTGGCCATGGTCTTCCTTGTTCTCAGGGGACGTACCGCGTCGAGCCGGGCGTGCCCGTCATCGCCATCATGGACTGCCAGTAGACGGCGTTGTCCCTGCCGTTCGTCACGATCTCCAAGCCCCTGATCTCGTTGTTCGCGGGGTTGGCCATGGCCTGCTTGTAGCGCACGAGTTCCTTCTCGTCACCCGCGTACATGGAGTCGACGACCGGGTCCCATGAGATCTTCCCCTGGTTGTTGATCTTGACCGGCTTCGCCAGTGTCTCCTCGACCCGGTCCAGTGTGCGGAAGCTCTTCTTCGTGCAGTCCGGGTCGCGTACGTGCTTCGCTTCGACGAGGTGGCCGTCGAGGGGGCGTATGCCGTCCACCATGAGCCCGCGCTTGCTCCCGAGCAACGGCACTTCCCGCTCGGGGTAGCCGGCCACGCGGAGCTGGTAGGCGTTGTCCGGGGCCGCCGGGTCGGAGGGTGTGCGTCCACGCGCGGAACTGCTGCTGCTCTGCCGCGGTGAGCAGACGGGTCGTCCCCGGGACCGGAGGAATCGGGTCGGCGAAGGAGATGCCCGGATCGACAGGATTGATCATCGGAGCCAGCGCCGGGGCCTGCCCGGTATGCGTCGCGAGGACAATCGGGATGGGTACGGGCATGGGCGCGGGGATAAGAGGTGGCAGGAACGGGACTCCGGGGACGGCGGGCGCCGTCGGCGGATCGGCGGCAGGGAGCTTGATGCGCGCGGCGGACGAGTCCAGTGCGTGGCCGACGGAGCCGAGGTCCCGGATCCAGGAGTCCCCGAGCACGCCATCGAGCAGACCGCCGTCGTATCCGTTGCCCCCGAACATCGGCTGGTCCCAGGGCATGTCGACCGCGAAGAGATCCAACTTGCGCTCGGCGATCTTTCCCTTGGCAGCCTCCACGTGCTCGGCGTACCGGTCACACGCCTTGGCTATCTGCGCGCAGGCGGCGACGAGGTTCGTCACCAGCGGCTCGCCTTCCTCCGCCTTCGCCGGCGGGCAGGTGAGACCGACGCTGTGCTTGACGTACGTCTGGAAGGCGTCGGCGGCCTCGCCGGAGTGTGCCTTGCTCGCGGTGAGGGCGTACGCCTGCGCGTCCTCCAGGAAGCGTTGCATGAGCACCCCGGCGTGACGCCAGGAGCCGGCGACGTCCCGGACCTTCTCCGGCGAGCCACGGAAGCGGTCACTGCCGCCGCTGGGGGCGTACTGCTCGTACCAGGCGGTCTCCCCCACCACCTCGGGGAGCTCCTGGCCCAGCCCGAGGTAGTTCTCGGTGCAGTCGGCACCGGGGTCGCCCATTCCCGCCGTGAGGTCGGCCTGTCGCCCAAGGAAGGCCGAGACCTGCCGGCTCTCCTCGGCCATGAACTCGCGGGCGTTGCGCATCAGCCCTTTGCTCGTCTCGCCAAGGACGTACGAGCTGAAGCCCATCTTGTCGAGCGTCGCGGCGGCTGCCGAGACATACACCTTGGCAAAGGCTCGCCCGGCTTCGTCGTCCCCTGCCATCCCGTGTTGGCGCGCCAGTTCGTGGCCGACGGCGATGGCCGTGTCACGCGCTCCCCGCATCGTGTCGAGAAGCCCCATGGACCCGCGGATCATTCCCTCCGCAATGAACCTGACGTCCGGAGCAAGACCGGCCACCGTCGCACCCCCTTGCAGACGTGAATCGTCAACCTATCTCAGGCGGATGCCATCGTCTGGACGGTGTCAGCTGCTCGGCTCATTGCTGTCGGCGAACAGGCGGAAACCGAGCAGTGGCACCGCATCCGGGTCGACGTCGTCGAGGGCGGGTCGGCCTTCCAGAAGGAAGCCGAAGAAGGCGCGCAGGGCTTCGTTGCCCAGTTCCAGAGGGTGGAAGGGCAGCGCGTACGGCTCCTCGTCCCACTCCGGGTCGAACTCCACTGGACGGTCACCCGTCCAGTAGGGCGTCTCGAAGGGGAGCGGGTCGCCGATGCCACCGTCCTTGCAAACCGGACTACTCATCCCGGGCAGTCCGCCGACATCTTCGTCTCCGGGGCATCCAGGCCGTCATCCCGCAGCCCTCTGACCAGATCGGACACCGCCTCCGGCCCTAGCCCCTGCTTGCCTGTAGCCCCGAAAGGACCTGACCCTCCATCAGAACGAGCGTCATCTCAGCGTCAAGATATCGCCCGTAGCGCCCACACGGCACCTACCGCGCACCCGCACAACCCCAGCTCAGGCGTCCTTCTTCACCGGCTCCAGGATCGCCACGCACTCCACGTGGTGCGTCATCGGGAACAGGTCGAACGCACGCAGCGTCCGGACCTTGTAGCCGCGGTCCGCGAAGTACGCCAGGTCTCGGGCCAGGGCTGCCGGGTCACAGGCCACGTAGGCGATGCGGCGGGCGCCGAGGCCTGCCAGGTGGTGGACCGTCTGCTTGCCGGCGCCGGCGCGCGGGGGGTCCAGGACGATGAGGTCGACCTCCGTGATGCCCGTGCGCGGGAGGACCGACTCGACCTTGCCCTGTTCGATGCGGACGCGCGGGAAGGCGGCCAGGTTGTGGCGGGCGTCCTCGACGGCGCGCTTGCCGGACTCGATGCCGAGGACCGCGCCCTGGTCGCCGACGCGGTCGGCGATGGCGCCCGCGAAGAGGCCGACGCCGCAGTAGAGGTCGAGGGCCGTCTCGCCCTTGCGGGGGGTGAGGCCCTGCATGACGGCGAGCATGAGGGTCTGCGCGGCCTTCGGGTGGACCTGCCAGAAGCCGCCGTTGCCGACGCGGTAGGTGCGGTCGTCGGCGCGCTCGCGGACGAAGGCGCGGCCGTGGACGCGGTGGACTCCGCCGTCCTTCTCGTCGACGCGGAGGACGGAGACCGGCTTGTCCAGCTCGACCAGGGGGAGGCGGCCGCCGGGCTTCGGGGTGAGGATGACCTGGCGGTCGTTCGAGCCGGAGGCGGCGATGGCCTCGACCGAGGCCATGTTCGGCCAGTCCTGCTTCTCGACGCCCAGTTCCGAGACGCCCGGCGCCGCGATCATGCAGTGGTCGATGACCTCGACCTCGTGCGAGCGGTGCTTGCGCAGGCCGGCGTTGCCGTCCGCGTCGATCGCGTACTGGACGCGGGTCCGCCACTGCGGGACCTCGCCCTGCGGCAGCTTGTCGCCCTCGGCCGGCATGACCGTGCCGTCCCAGCCGGCCTCCTCGGGGGTCAGGCCGGCGAGCCGCAGGAGCTGCTCGGCGATGACCTCGCCCTTGAGGCGGCGCTGGGCGCCGGGCTTGGCGTGCTGCCAGTCGCAGCCGCCGCACTTGCCCGGGCCCGCGAAGGGGCAGGGGGCCTCGACGCGGTCCTTGGAGGGGTCGAGGATCGTGACCGCGTCCGCGCGCAGGAAGCGGGAGGTCTCCTCGCCCTCGGTGACCCGGGCGACGACCCGCTCGCCGGGCAGCGCGTGGCGGACGAAGAGGACGCGGCCCGCCTCGGTGCGGGCGATGCAGTGGCCGCCGTGCGCGACCGGACCGACCTCGACCTCGTACTCTTCCCCGACCAACGACGAAACAGGGGTGTTCTGCATGGCGGGGAAGCTCCAAGGGGACGCGATGGTGGGCTGCCGTTTGGACGGCAGCCCACCAGTCTAGTTGTTCTTTTTGAGATGTTCTCTGCAGCCTGTGCTTCCCGGCGGGCCCGGGCCGCCGGGCGGGGCCCGGCGGCCCTAGTGGTTCTTCGCCGCCGGTTCCTTGTGGCCCTTCTCCACCGGGCCGCGGCGGACCGAGCCGGGCGCGTTCCACTCCTGGCGCTTCCTGGCCCGCTTCTTCGCGGCCTCGGAGGACTGGAGCTGGTACGGGACGGAGGTCACCATGACGCCGGGGGTGAAGAGCAGCCTGCCCTTGAGGCGGAGCGCGGACTGGTTGTGGAGCAGGTGCTCGTACCAGTGGCCGACGACGTACTCCGGGATGTAGACGGAGACGGCGTCGCGGGGGCTCTCGCGGCGGATGCCCTTGACGTACTCGATCACCGGGCGGGTGATCTCGCGGTACGGCGAGTCGAGGATCTTGAGCGGGACGTTGATGCCGCGCCGCTCCCACTCCTCCCTGAGCGCCTTCGTCTCGACCGGGTCGACGTTGACGGTCAGCGCCTCGAGCTCGTTCGCGTGCATGAGCTTGGCGTAGGCCAGGGCGCGGAGGGTGGGCTTGTGGAGCTTGGAGACGAGGACGATGGAGCGGACCCGGGAGGGGCGCACGTACTCGTCGGGGCGTTCCTCGGCGGCGGCGATCTCGGCCGCGACCGAGTCGTAGTGCCGGCGGATCGCGGACATCGTCCCGTAGAAGATCACCATGCCGAGCAGGGCGACCCAGGCGCCGTGGGTGAACTTGGTGGCCAGGACGACGACGAGGACGAGGCCGGTGAAGAAGGCGCCGAAGGCGTTGATCGCGCGGGAGCGGATCATGTGGCGGCGCTTGGCGGGGTCCCGCTCCGTCGCCAGGTGCCGGTTCCAGTGCCGGACCATGCCGATCTGGCTGAGGGTGAAGGAGACGAAGACACCGACGATGTACAGCTGGATCAGCCGGGTCGAGTCGGCTCCGTAGACCCAGACGAGGAGGGCGGCGGCGCCGGCGAGGAGCACGATGCCGTTGGAGAAGGTGAGGCGGTCGCCGCGGGTGTGCAGCTGGCGCGGCAGGTAGCGGTCTTGGGCGAGGATCGAGCCGAGGAGCGGGAAGCCGTTGTACGCGGTGTTGGCGGCGAGGAAGAGGACGAGCGCGGTGGCCGCGGCGAGGAGCACGAAGAAGAACGTTCCGTCGCCGAAGACGGCGGCCGCGACCTGGGAGATCACCGGGTCCTGGACGTAGCTCGCGCCGACCGGGACGCCGTTGACCAGGAGGTCCTCTGCGGGCTTCTCGGCCATCCGGACGTCGGTGGCCATGGCCAGGAAGATGATGCCGCAGAACATGGTGACGGCCAGGCCGCCCATGAGGGCGAGCGTGGTCGCGGCGTTCTTCGACTTGGGCTTGCGGAAGGCGGGGACGCCGTTGGAGATGGCCTCGACACCGGTGAGCGCGGCACAGCCGGAGGAGAACGCGCGCAGCAGCAGGAAGACGAGCGCGAAGCCGGCCAGGCCCTGGTGCTCCGGCTTGATCTCGAAGTCGGCGGTGGGCGCCTTCATGGTCTCGTCGAGGACGATCCCCTTGTACGCGCCCCAGGCGATCATGATGAAGACGCCGGCGACGAAGACGTACGTCGGGATCGCGAAGAGCGAGCCCGACTCCTTCACTCCGCGCAGGTTCATCACGGTGAGCAGCACGATCACGCCGACCGCGCAGGCCACCTTGTGCTCGACGACGAAGGGGATCGCCGAGCCGAGGTTCTCGATGCCCGAGGAGATCGACACGGCGACGGTCAGGACGTAGTCGACGAGCAGGGCGCTCGCGACGGTCAGTCCGGCCTTCGGCCCGAGGTTGGTGTTGGCGACCTCGTAGTCGCCGCCGCCGCTCGGGTACGCGTGGACGTTCTGCCGGTACGAGGCGACGACCGTGAACATCAGGACGACCACGGCGAGCGCGATCCACGGGCTGAAGTGGTAGGCCGACAGACCGGCCACGGACAGAACGAGCAGCACCTCGCCCGGTGCGTACGCCACCGAGGACAGCGGGTCGGAGGCGAAGACGGGGAGCGCGATCCGCTTGGAGAGCAGAGTCTCTCCGAGCTTGTCGCTGCGCAGGGCCCGCCCGATCAGGATCCGTTTGGGAAGGTCGGTCAGTTTGGACACGGAGAGGATCGTAAGCGTTCGAAAACAGCCACGCGCACCGGCACCCCCGATCGGCACCGAATCTCCCTGAGTACCACCTCGGATGCGGTCCCGGCCAGCGTTGCCGCTTAAGCTCGGACCGGGTGACCCGGCAGGGTGTTGCCCGCCGCGACCCGGGCGCATCGGGTGAGGAAAGTTGTGAGCAGGGTGTTTTCGCAGGTCAGTAAGACGATCAGGAGTGCGGGGTAAGGGGACGTGCACATCGTCATCATGGGCTGCGGGCGAGTGGGAGCCGCTCTCGCGCAGACCCTGGAGCAGCAGGGGCACACCGTCGCGGTCGTGGACCAGGACCCGACGGCCTTCCGTCGTCTGGGGTCGGGTTTCGGCGGTCGGCGCGTCACGGGCGTGGGCTTCGACCAGGACACGCTGCGTGAGGCCGGCATCGAGGACGCGGGGGCCTTCGCCGCGGTGAGCAGCGGCGACAACTCGAACATCATCGCGGCGCGGGTCGCCCGCGAGATGTTCGGCATCGAGAACGTGGCGGCGCGGATCTACGACCCGCGGCGCGCCGAGGTCTACCAGCGCCTCGGCATCCCGACGGTCGCGACGGTCCGCTGGACCGCCGACCAGATGCTGCGGCGGCTGCTGCCCTCGGGCGCGGAGCCGCTGTGGCGGGACCCGAGCGGTGGCGTGCAGCTCGCGGAGGTGCACACCTCCCCGGCCTGGATCGGCCACAAGGTGAGCCGGCTCCAGGAGGAGACCGGCGTGCGCGTCGCCTTCCTCACCCGGCTGGGCGAAGCGATTCTGCCCACCTCGCAGACGGTGCTCCAGGAAGGTGATCTGGTGCACGTGATGATGCGTACGGACGAGATCGCGAAGGTCGAGGAGGCCTTCGCCGAGGGTCCCGAGGAGGGCGGTCACTGATGCGTGTCGCTATTGCGGGCGCGGGTGCGGTGGGCCGTTCCATCGCGGGCGAGCTCCTGGAGAACGGCCACGAGGTCCTGCTCATCGACAAGGCGCCGACCGCCATCTCGGTGGAGCGGGTGCCGCAGGCGGAGTGGCTGCTCGCCGACGCCTGTGAGATCACCTCGCTCGACGAGGCGGCGCTCCAGCGCTGCAACGTGGTGATCGCGGCGACCGGCGACGACAAGGTGAACCTGGTCGTCTCGCTGCTCGCCAAGACCGAGTACGGCGTGCCGCGGGTCGTCGCCCGGGTGAACAACCCGAAGAACGAGTGGCTGTTCAACGAGGCCTGGGGCGTGGACGTGGCCGTCTCGACCCCGCGCCTCATGTCGGCCCTGGTGGAGGAGGCGGTGAGCGTCGGCGACCTGGTCCGGCTGCTGCGCTTCAGCCACGGCGACGCGAACCTGGTCGAGCTGACGCTGCCGCCGGAGTCGGCGGTCGCCGGCACCGCGGTCGGGGACGTGGCCTGGCCGCAGGACACCTCGCTCGTGACGATCATCCGCGGTTCGCGGGTGCTCACGCCGAGCCCCGAGGAGACCCTGGAGGCCGGCGACGAGCTGCTGTTCGTGGCCGCGCAGGCCCGCGAGGAGCAGCTGGAGGACCTGCTGCAGGTCCGCCGCGAGCCGACGGAGTCCTGAAGCACCGGGTGTACGCGAGGGCCTGAGGCGCTGTGCCGGAGCCTGAGCGCCGGTCGTACGAGGGCTGGAGCGCCGGTCGTACGAGGGCTGGAGCACCGGCTGTACGGGGAAGGGCCCGGACCTGTTCGTCAGGTCCGGGCCCTTCCTCGTGCCGCCTCAGGCCTCCGGGTGGGTCTGCGCCGCGGCGGCCGCCTTGCGCTCCTTCTCGGCGAGCTCCTCGGCCTCCATCTCGGCGAAGACGTCGATCGGCGGCGGAGCCTTCGCGAGGAACACCCAGGTGAGGTAGACCGCGAGCAGGAACGGCGGGATCTTCAGCGCGACGAGCACCCAGCCGAACTTGGTCGTGTCGGCCCACCAGTACATCGGGAAGAGGATCGCGCACTTGCCGAGCAGGATCAGGCCCCAGGCCCAGCTCGCCTTCGTGTACGCCTTCTTCCGGCCCGGGTTACGGGTCCGCCAGGAGAGGTTCTCCTTGAAGACCGGGCCCAGGATCAGGCCGATCAGCGGGACCCCGGCGATCGCGGTGACGATGTACGCGAGGGCGAGGCCCAGGGTGTACAGCATGCCCGGCAGGTAGAAGTCCTTGGCGTTGCCCGTCATCATCGCGAAGACGACACCGAAGGCGACGCCGAAGACGCCGCTGAACGCGTGCTTGACGGTGTCCCGCCGGATGAGCCGGACGGCGACCAGGACCAGGGACACCGCGAGAGCGGCGATCGCCGAGATCTGCAGGTTCTTGTTGATCGTGAAGATCGTGACGAACAGCAGGCCCGGCACGACCGTCTCGACCATGCCCCGCAGGCCGCCGAAGGCCTCGAACAGCGCGGCCTCGGTGACCTCCTTCGATGCCTGGGCGTCCTGGTCGCTGGTGGTCGGCTTGTCGAGGGACGTCACCGGCTACTCCTGTCCGAGCGGTCGGAGCTCGTATTTGGGGTTGAAGAGGACCCGCCGGCCGTGGCTCATGGAGATCCGGCCGGAGGCGATCAGCTTGCGGCCCGGCTCGATGCCCACGATGGAGCGCCGGCCGAGCCACACGACGTCGAGCGGTGCCGTGCCGTCGAAGAGTTCGGCCTCCAGCGCGGGCACACCGGCCCGGGGACGCAGCGTGACCGTGCGCAAGGTACCAGTCACCTTGACTATCTGGCGGTCGGAGCAGTCGCAGATACGCGTGCACCCCGACGCCTCGGCGTCCTCCTGGAGCTCCTCCGACTCCAGGTCCTCCGGCGAGGAGGAGAGCCGGTCGAGCATCCGGCGGAACCTACCGGCCGGCTTCTCTGTACGCGGTGCAGCACTCATACAGAAAGCGTACCGGCCACCGCCGTCCCCGGGACCTGCCCCAGTAGGGGCGCTGGTTCAGCGTTCGAAGCGGTAGCCCATGCCCGGTTCGGTGACGAAGTGCCGCGGGTGCGAGGGGTCGCTCTCCAGCTTGCGACGGAGCTGCGCCATGTACACCCGGAGGTAGTTGGTCTCCGTGCCGTACGAGGGTCCCCAGACCTCCTGGAGCAGCTGCTTCTGGCTGACCAGGCGGCCGCTGTTGCGGACCAGGACCTCGAGCAGGTGCCACTCGGTGGGGGTGAGCCGGACGTCCCGGCCGTCGCGGTGGACCTTCTTCGCCGCGAGGTCGACGGTGAAGCCCTCGGTCTCGACGACCACGACCCCGTCCTCGGCGCCGCCGACGGGCTCGGCGCGGCGCACGGCGGCGCGCAGCCGGGCGAGCAGCTCGTCCATGCCGAAGGGCTTGGTGACGTAGTCGTCGGCACCGGCGTCGAGTGCCTCGACCTTCTCGTCGGAGGTCTGCCGGGCCGAGAGGACCAGGATCGGCACCCGGGTCCAGCCGCGCAGGCCCTTGATGACCTCGACGCCGTCCATGTCGGGCAGGCCGAGGTCGAGGACGACGACGTCGGGGTGGCGTTCGGCGGCGAGCCGGAGGGCGGTGGCACCGTCGGGCGCGGCGTCGACCTCGTACTTCCGCGCCTTGAGGTTGATCACCAGGGCGCGGACGATCTGAGGCTCGTCGTCGACCACGAGAACCCGGGTCATGGAGGGGGACCTTCCTTCTTCGGTCGCCCGTGCGGGCGGCAGCAAGACAGTACGGGAGCGGAGGGGGCGGCGCGCGGAGTACGGGAACGGACGGGGCGCGCCTCGGGACGGGGCGGTGGTGCTGCGGGACGGAGCCGGAGGCGCGCTCCGGCGCTCCGGCGCTCCGGGGCGGCCGGGTCAGGTCACGGCGTGCGCCGGGAGGTCGGGGGTCTGCGCCGGCGATCCGCCCCGTGCGGCCCTGAGGGTGAGCACCATCGTCAGGCCGCCGCCCGGGGTGTCCTCGGCGCCGAGCGTCCCGCCCATGGCCTCGACGAAGCCGCGGGCGACCGCGAGGCCCAGGCCGACGCCGGAGCCTCGTGGGGCGTCGCCGAAGCGCTGGAAGGGCTCGAAGATGCCGTCCTTGGCCTCGTCGGGGACGCCGGGGCCGCGGTCGACGACCCGGAGTTCGACGCGGTCGCCGAGGGTGCTGGCGGCGACGGCCACGGGCACGCCCTCGGGGCTGTACTTGACGGCGTTCTCGACGATGTTGGCGACGGCCCGCTCCAGGAGGCCCTTGTCGACCTCGACCATGGGCAGCGTCTCGGGGATGTCGAGCTCGGCACTGCCGTCGGGCACTCCCCCGAGGGCCATCGGGACGACCTCGTCGAGGTCGACGGTGCGGATCAGCGGGGTGACGGTGCCGGTCTGGAGGCGGGACATGTCGAGGAGGTTGCCGACGAGGTGGTCGAGGCGGTCGGCGCCGGCCTCGATGCCCTCCAGGAGTTCGGCGCGGTCCTGCTCGGACCATTCGACGTCGTCGGAGCGGAGGGAGGAGACGGAGGCCTTGATGCCGGCGAGCGGGGTCCGCAGGTCGTGGCTGACGGCGGCGAGCAGGGAGGTGCGGATCTTGTTGCCCTCGGCCTGCTTGCGGGCCTCCTCGGCCTCGCCCACGAGCCGCTGGCGGTCGAGGACGACGGCGGCCTGGGCGGCGAAGGCGCCGAGGACGCGCCGGTCCTCGGCGGGCAGCACGCGGCCGGACAGGGCGAGGGCCAGATGGTCGCCGACCGGCATGTCCACGTCCGCGTCCTCGGGCCGGGCCGCCGGGTGGGGGCCGACGCTCGCGGCCCGGGTCCAGGGCTCGACGTCGTCCGCCCGCTCCAGGAGGGCGACGGACTCCATGGAGAAGGTCTCGCGGACCCGTTCGAGGAGGGCGTCGAGGCTGGTCTCGCCCCGCAGGACGCTGCCGGCGAGGTAGGAGAGCACCTCGGACTCGGCGCGCAGCCGGGCGGCCTGGTGGGTGCGGCGGGCGGCCAGGTCGACCACGGAGGCGACCGCCATGGCGACCCCGAGGAAGACGGCGATCGCCACGATGTTCTTGGGGTCGGCGATGGTGAGCCGGTGGAGCGGCGGGGTGAAGAACCAGTTGAGCAGGAGGGAGCCGACCGCGGCGGAGGCGAGCGCCGGCAGGAACCCGCCGAGCAGGGCCGCCGCGACGGTGAGGGCGAGGAAGAGCAGCATGTCGTTGGCGAGACCGAGGTCGGCGTCGACATGGGTGAGGAGCAGGGCGAGGAGGACGGGGCCGGCGACGCCGACCGCCCAGCCGCCGATGATCCGGGAGCGGCCGAGGCGGGCCCCGCGGGCGACCGGGAGACCGCGCCCCTTGGCGACCTCGCCGTGGGTGACGATGTGGACGTCGAGGTCGGGCCCGGATTCACGGGCCACGGTCTGGCCGACGCCGGGGCCGAGCATGTACTGCCAGGTGCGGCGGCGGCTTGAGCCGAGGACGATCTGGGTGGCGTTGACCCCGCGGGCGAACTCCAGGAGCGCGGAGGGGATGTCGTCGCCGATGACATGGTGAAACGTTCCACCCAGGTCCTCGACCAGGGTGCGCTGGACGGCCAGCTCCTTGGGCGAGGCGGCGGTGAGGCCGTCGCTGCGGGCGATGTAGACGGCGAGGACCTCGCCTCCCGCGCCCTTCTCGGCCAGCCGGGTGGCGCGCCGGATGAGGGTGCGGCCCTCGGGGCCGCCGGTCAGACCGACGACGATGCGCTCGCGGGCCTGCCAGGTGGAGCGGATGTTGTGCTCGCCCCGGTACTGCTGGAGGTACTCGTCGACCCGGTCGGCCGTCCAGAGCAGGGCCAGCTCGCGCAGGGCGGTGAGGTTCCCGGGGCGGAAGTAGTTGGAGAGGGCCGCGTCGACCTTGTCCGAGGTGTAGACGTTGCCGTGGGCCATCCGGCGGCGCAGGGCCTCCGGGGACATGTCGACCAGCTCGATCTGGTCGGCCCGGCGCACCACCTCGTCGGGGACGGTCTCCCGCTGCCGTACGCCGGTGATCGCCTCGACCACGTCGCCCAGCGACTCCAGGTGCTGGATGTTGACGGTCGATATGACGTCGATGCCGGCCGCGAGCAGCTCGGCGACGTCCTGCCACCGCTTGGGGTTGCGGGAGCCGGGCACGTTCGTGTGGGCGAGCTCGTCGACGAGCGCGACGGCGGGCCGCCGCTCCAGGACGGCGTCGATGTCCATCTCGGTGAAGGTGCTCCCCCGGTACTCCAGGGTGCGGCGCGGCACCTGCTCCAGGCCGTGCAGCATGACCTCGGTGCGCGGCCGTCCGTGGTGCTCCACGAAGGCCACGACGCAGTCAGTGCCGCGCTCCACCCGCCGGTGCCCCTCGGAGAGCATCGCGTAGGTCTTGCCGACGCCCGGCGCAGCGCCGAGGTATATCCGAAGCTTGCCGCGTCCCATGGGACGACCATACGTCCAGCCAATCGGACATTCCGTACGCGGAGAGTGGGCCGGAGCGGTCTTGACGTGTTTCTGATGTCGGGACCGCGCCGGCCTCCGCGGTGGGGACCGGCCGTGCCGCGTCAGTGCTCGACGATCTCGCCGTCGCCGAGTTCGAGGACCCGGTCGGCCAGGCCCAGGAGCTGCGGGTCGTGGGTGGCGACCAGGGCCGTACAGCCCTCGCTGCGCACCACCGCGCGCAGCAGCTGCATGACGGCGAGGCCGGTCTCCTGGTCCAGCTGGCCCGTCGGCTCGTCGGCGATGAGCAGCGCCGGCTTGTTGGCGAGGGCGCGGGCGATGGCGACGCGCTGCTGCTGCCCGCCGGAGAGCTCGCCGGGCCGCTGGTTCGCGTGGTCGGCGAGGCCCACCAGGCCGAGGAGCAGCGCCACCCGCTCCTCGCGCTCCTTCGGGTCGGCCTTGCGCAGCCGCAGGGGTACGCCCACGTTCTCGGCGGCGGAGAGGATCGGGAGCAGTCCGAAGGACTGGAAGATGAAGCCGATCCGGTCGCGGCGCAGCTCCAGGAGCCCGTTCTCACCGAGGGTGGCGAGGTCGACGCCGTCGATGACGATCGAGCCGCCGTCCGCGCTGTCGAGGCCGCCGACCAGGTTGAGCAGCGTCGTCTTGCCGGAGCCGGAGCGGCCCTTGAGGGCGACGAGCTCGCCGCGCGGGATGTCGAAGGAGACCCCGCGCAGGGCGTGCACGGCCGCTTCCCCGGTGCCGTACGAACGGTGCAGGTTCTCCACGCGGACCATCGGCCGGCCGGCCGGGTCCTCGGCGACGGCCGTCGCGGACCGCGTGCTGCTCTCACTCACCCTGTGCTCCCCCTCCTCGAACATGTGCCCGCCAGTATGGTCCGCGGCCGGGGCCCAGGGCCAGAGCCCACGGGAGGAACCTGTGGAAAACGACCGATGGGCCGCTTCCCGTACGTGTCGTACGGAAAGCGGCCCATCGGCCCATGCGGATGCGCGGCGGGCCCGGAGGCCCACCGGTGACCGGTCGCCCTCACCGGTCCGAGCGCGGACTAGCGGATCTCGGAGATCTCCGGACCGCGCTGGAGCTGGCCCATGCCGCCGGAGAAGCGGGAGTTCTCCTGCTCCTCCTGCTGCACGCCGTCCGGCACCATCTGCGCGTCGTTCGGCAGCTTGAGGACGATCGGGTCGCGCGGGGCCATCGGGCCGTCGCCGCGGACGACCACGGTGTCCCGGACGATCTGCTCCAGGAGACCGGCCGCCTCGGGCTGGACCGCGCCCTGCCCGGAGATCACTCCGCGCAGGAACCAGCGGGGTCCGTCGACACCCACGAAGCGGACCAGCTGCACCCCGCGGTTGCCGTCCGGCAGCTGCACGGGGACCTGCGCGCGCAGCTCCCAGCCGAGCGGGCCCTCGACCTCGTCGATGACCCCGCCCTGCTGGACGATGCCCGTGGCGATCTCGTCGCGGACCTCGCCCCAGATGCCCTCGTTCTTGGGGGCGGCGAAGGCCTGCAGCTGCACGGCGCTGTCACGCAGGACGACGGTGGCCGCGACGATCGCGTCGCCCGCCACCTCCACCCGCAGCTCCATGCCCTCGACCCCGGGGACGAAGACGCCACCCAGGTCGACACGGCCGTCCTCGGGCTTGCCGACCTCGGAGATGTCCCAGGGTCCGTCGGGCCGGGGCGCCGGCGGAAGGTTCACACGGCGCGGGGCCGCGTCGTCCGCGTCCTCGCCGTCCACCGCGTCGACGACCTGCTCGGCCTCGCCCGCCGCGTCCTCTGCGGCACCGCTCTTCTTGCGACGTCCGAACACGTCACTGTCCTTCCCGGTCGGATACGACCGAAGCGTATCGATTCCCACCCGTTGTGCCGTCCACGGCGGCATGACCGCCGGTGGACCCGAAGCCCCCCTCGGCCCGCGCCGAGCCGGGAAGCTCCGCCACCTCGTGGAAGCGCACCTTCTCGACCTGTTGGACGACAAGTTGGGCGATCCGGTCGAATCGTTCGAACCGCACGGTCTCGCGCGGGTCGAGATTGACCACGATCACCTTGATCTCTCCACGGTACCCGGCATCCACCGTCCCCGGGGCATTCACGAGTGCCACTCCGCAGCGGGCGGCGAGTCCGGAGCGCGGGTGCACGAAGGCCGCGTACCCGTCCGGGAGCGCGATGGAGATCCCGGTGGGCAGCACGGCGCGCTCCCCGGGGGCCAGCACGGCGGCCTCGGTGGTGACCAGGTCCGCCCCGGCGTCACCGGGGTGGCCGTAGGCCGGGATCGGCACGTCCGGGTCCACGCGCCGGATCAGTACGTCGACAGGGTTGCTCATCAGGGGTTCACCTCGAAGGCGCGGGCGCGCCGGACCTGGTCGGGGTCGGACATGGCGGCCTGGATCTCCTCCGGGCGGCCGTTGTCGATGAAGTGCTCGACCTTGACCTCTATGAAGAGTGCCTCGGCGCGGACGGCGACGGGGCCCTCGGGCCCGCCGATCCGGCCGACGGCGGTGGAGAAGATCTTACGGCCGCGCACGGCGGTGACCGCGGCCTCCAGGTGGAGCACGGTGCCCACCGGGACGGGCCGGACGAAGTCGGTCTCGAGCCGTCCGGTCACGGCGATGACCCGCAGCAGCCAGTTCAGGGAGCCGAGGGTCTCGTCGAGCGCGGTCGCGAGCACGCCGCCGTGCGCGAGGCCGGGGGCGCCCTGGTGGTCGGGGGTCACCGTGAACTCTGCGGTGACGGTCACGCCCTCGCCCGCGCGCGCCTCCAGGTGGAGGCCGTGGGGCTGCCCGCCGCCGCACCCGAAGCAGTACTCGTAGTGCGAACCGAGCAGCTCGCCGGGGGCCGGCGCGTCGGGGTGGCGTACCGGCGGTATGGCGTCGGCCGGCGGGGTGAGGGCGGCAGATGTTCCAGTCACAGCCGCAGACCTTACCCGCGCGGATGGGCGCAGGTCGCGCCGTGCCAAGCTTGGACGCATGCAGCCTTCCGCATCGTCCCCCGCCCCCTCCCCCGCACCCCTCGCCGCGCCGCTCTTCGACGAGCGGCTGACGGCGCCCCGCTCCTGGTGGTTCATCGCGGGTCTGTTCGGTCTCTCGGGCGGTCTGATCATGGTCCCGCTGGGTACGGTCCCGATGCTGGGCGGTCTGATCGTGGTGGCGGTGCTCGCCGGTGCGGCGGTCTCCTCGTACGGCTCCGCCCGGATCCGGGTGGTGGCCGGTTCGCTCGTGGCGGGCGACGCGCGGATCCCGGTCTCGGCGCTGGGCGAGGCCGAGGCGCTGGACGCGGAGGAGGCCCGCGCGTGGCGCACGTACAAGGCCGACCCGCGCGCCTTCATGCTGATGCGGGGCTATGTGACCCGGGCGGTGCGGATCGAGGTGGCGGACCCGTCGGACCCGACGCCGTACGTGTACCTCTCCAGCCGTGAGCCGGAGGCGCTGGTGGCGGCCCTTGACGCCGTCCGCGCGGACGGCGGGGAGTGAGCGGGCCGGGGCAGGAGGCCGGCTAGAACCCGAGCTCCTTCGGGTTCTCCGGCTGTTCCAGCGGGGGCAGCTCCCGGAGGGAGTCCCAGGGGACCTGGCGGTTCCGGAGGTCCTTGCGGATGTGGCCCGCGAGTTTCTTGGTGTCGCGGCGGTTCATGACCGCGCCGACCGCCGCGCCGACCATGAAGGGCGTGAGGTTCGGCAGGTTGCGCACCATGCGCTTCATGATCTGCTGGCGCAGCTCGCGCTTGAGCTGTCCGCCGAGCGCCGCGTTGACGGTGGTGGGCTTGGTGGGGTCGATGCCCCGCTCCTCGGCCCAGGAGGTCAGATAGGCCGCCGAACGCTGGGTGAGCCGGCCGGGCGGCCGCAGCCCGTAGACCTCGTGCAGTTCGGCGATGAGTTTGAGTTCCACGGCGGCGACGCCGGTGATCTCCGCCGCGAGCTCCGCCGGCATGGCCGGGGGTACGGGGAGCATGGCGGCGGCACCGATGCCGGCGCCCACGGTCGAGCTCGCGTTCGCCGCACCCGCGACGAGCTTGTCGGCGAGCTCCTCGGGGCCGAGCCCGGGAAACTGCTTGCGCAGGGTCGCCAGATCGCGGACGGGGATCCGCGGGGCGAGGTCGATCAGCCGGTCGGCCAGATGTCCGATGCCGGCCTTGGCACCGTCTCCGCCGCGCTTCACGCCCTGGCGGACGCCCTGCGCGACGCCGCGCCGGACGGCGTCGATCCGGTCGGAGTCGATCTTCATCCTGTCGAGCTGGGCGCGTGCGGGATTGGCGAGCCGCTTGACGGCGCCGAAGCGCCCGTCCCGCTGTGTCTCGTCGTTCCGCGCTTCGTCCAGCGCGTCGCTCCGTCCCGCTTCCCGCTCCGCCGGCAGCCGCGCCGGGTCCGGCTCGGTGACGGCCTCGAGCGAGGCCGGGAGGCCTCGCTCGTCGTCACGTACGCCGAGGGAGGGCGGGGAGGCGGCGTGCTCGGCTTCAGGGGCCTCCTGGGCACCCTCTGCCGGGCCTGAGCCGCCCTTGTACGTCTTCGGGCTCCCAGGGAGCCGTAGACGCCGCTTCCGGGACGGTGTGTCGCCTGCCACGGTCAGCGATCTCAGTCGCAGTCGCGGCAGATGGGCTGGCCGTTCTTCTCCCTGGCCAGCTGGCTGCGGTGGTGCACGAGGAAGCAGCTCATGCAGGTGAACTCATCGGCCTGCTTGGGCAGGACCCGGACGGCCAGCTCCTCGTTCGAGAGGTCGGCGCCGGGAAGCTCCAGGCCTTCGGCGGCCTCGAACTCGTCGACGTCGACGGTCGAGGTCGACTTGTCGTTCCGGCGGGCCTTCAGTTCCTCAAGGCTGTCCGAATCGACGTCGTCGTCGGTCTTGCGTGGGGTGTCGTAATCCGTTGCCATGTCGCTCTCCCCCTCTGGGTGGTTGCGGTGTCTCCAGCGCACGTAACGCGTGAGAGGTCGGACTTGTGCCCGACCTGAGGCGGAGATTTTGCCTCACATCAAGGTCTGTTACTCAATCGACACCCGTTCCGTCCTCTCGCGAGTGATCGGCTTCGGGTGGCGAACCGGACCGTACACGGTCCTACGGGCGTCCCTTGCAGGCGCCACCCCGTGTACTTCCCGTCAATCCAGGCCCGGGAAACCCGGACTTTTCCGGGTTTTCGCGGGGATTTCTCCGTTACGGAGAGTGGATGTCCGGACACCCTCTCCTGTGATCGATCACACATGAGCGTCTCAGAATCGGGCCCACGGAATTCCGCGCAAAGCGAACGGAACCGGGTCGGCTCGTGCAGTGTGTCAGATCGGCAGAGTGACGCGCATCACGAGACCGCCGCCCTCGCGGGGCTCCGCGATGATACGGCCGCCGTGCGCACGGGCCACGGACCGCGCGATCGACAGGCCGAGGCCGACGCCCTTGTCACTGCCGGTCCGCTCCTGCCGGAGTCGCCGGAACGGCTCGAAAAGGTTGTCGATCTCGTACGCGGGGACCACGGGACCCGTGTTCGAGACGGTCAGGACCGCCTGACCGTGCTCGGTCCCGGTCGTCACCTCCACCCATCCTCCCTCCGCCACGTTGTACCGGACGGCGTTCTGGACCAGGTTCAGCGCGATCCGTTCGAGCAGGACGCCGTTGCCCTGGACGACGGCGGGCTCGCGCTCGCCCCGGATCTCGACGCCCTTGGCCGCCGCCTCGGCGTGGACCTGGTCGACGCCCCGCTCGGCGACCTCGGCGAGGTCGACGGGTTTGCGCTCGATGATCTGGTTGTCGCTCCGGGCGAGCAGCAGCAGACCCTCGACGAGCTGTTCGCTGCGCTCGTTGGTGGCGAGCAGCGTCTTGCCGAGCTGCTGGAGCTCCACCGGCGCGCCCGGGTCCGAGAGGTGCACCTCCAGGAGGGTGCGGTTGATCGCGAGCGGGGTCCGCAGCTCGTGCGAGGCGTTCGCGACGAACCGCTGCTGGGCGGTGAAGGCCCGCTCCAGGCGCTCCAGCATCTCGTCGAAGGTGTCGGCGAGCTCCTTGAGCTCGTCGTCGGGGCCGTCCAGCTCGATCCGCCGGGACAGATCGGAACCGGCCACCTGGCGGGCGGTCCGGGTGATCCGGCCGAGCGGCGAGAGCACCCGCCCCGCCATGGCGTAACCGAAGGCGAAGGCGATGATGCTCAGTCCGAGCAGGGCGAAGAGCGAGCGGCGCAGGAGGTCCTCGAGGGCCCGGTCGCTCTGGTACCGGAGGCAGACGGAGACCGCCTGGTTGAGCTGCTCCCCGGTGCCCTGCGCGGGCAGCTCGCACCAGGAGGTGGTCGGCTGGACCTGGCCCTGGACGACCTTGAAGGGCAGCTCCGAGACGCTGTGGGTGAGCGCCTGCGCGGTGAAGAGGTAGATGATCGAGAGCAGCAGGATGCCCGCGATCAGGAACATCCCGCCGTACAGCAGCGTGAGACGTATCCGGATGGTCGGGCGCAGCAGGGGCCGGACCGGGTCCCTGGGGTCCCAGGCCGGCTTCGGGGGTGCGTGGGGGTGGGGTACGGAGGTGGCGGGCATCGGGTTCAGATCCGGTACCCGGAGCCGGGGACGGTCACGATGACGGGCGGCTCGCCGAGTTTGCGGCGCAGGGTCATGACGGTGACGCGGACGACGTTGGTGAACGGGTCGGTGTTCTCGTCCCAGGCCTTCTCCAGGAGCTGCTCGGCCGAGACGACGGCGCCCTCGCTGCGCATGAGGACCTCCAGGACGGCGAACTCCTTCGGCGCGAGCTGGACCTCCTTGCCCTCGCGGAAGACCTCGCGGCGGTTCGGGTCGAGCTTGATGCCCGCGCGCTCCAGGACGGGCGGGAGCGGCACGCTGGTCCGCCGGCCGAGGGCGCGCACGCGCGCGGTGAGCTCGGTGAAGGCGAAGGGCTTGGGAAGGTAGTCGTCCGCGCCGAGCTCGAGGCCCTCGACCCGGTCGCTGACGTCGCCGGACGCGGTGAGCATCAGGACGCGGGTGGGCATGCCCAGCTCCACGATCTTGCGGCAGACGTCGTCGCCGTGGACGAGGGGGAGGTCGCGGTCGAGGACCACGACGTCGTAGTCGTTCACCCCGACGCGCTCCAGGGCCGCGGCGCCGTCGTACACGACGTCGACGGCCATGGCCTCCCGGCGCAGTCCGGTGGCCACCGCATCGGCGAGCAGCTGCTCGTCCTCGACGACGAGTACGCGCACGTCGTACATCCTTCCCGTTGGGCTGCGGTCCTGAAGGCGGACCGGCTGCGGTCCTGAGGCGGACCGGCTGAAAACCTGAGCACTGACTGTGCGTGTCCATCCTGCCCCGTACGCGCGTAAACCGGCTGTAAGACGGCGGTGCGGGGCCCTGGGCGGGGGGGACGGCGGACGGGGGCGCGTGGCGGGGCGCGTGGCCCGGATCGAAGAATTCACCGGATTCACGGGCCAGTTGAGGTTTCTCTGAGGAAGGGCCTGGGGAGGACGACTGCACACCCCGTGATCACGCCCTGTATGTGGCGCGCCACCTACCGCTCTCTGTCCCCCAGAGACCGCAGCGTGTGATCCACCCACCCTCGGCACACCCCCGTGCCACCGGACCCATGACGAGGGGGCGCACGATGGACGCTTTCACCGCAGGCCTGCTGCACCGCATCAGGACCACGCAGACGGACCTCACGCGGGCTCGTGAGACGGGCGACGACTACCTGGCGGAGGTGGAGCAGGCGGAGCTTGAGGACCTGCACCGGCTGGCCGCCGAGCACGGCGTGGAGGTAGCCGCGCAGGTCGTCTGACCCGACCGACCCGCTGCCCGACCCGACCCCGACCGACCCGCTGACCGGCCGTTCGACCCATCCGACCGTTCGACCCGATCCACGCGTGAGGGCCCCGGCGCCGTTCCCGGC
>NZ_JBHTSA010000083.1:0-37161 GCF_042795405.1 Streptomyces sp. NPDC056480
TAATGACCCGCCCCCCCCCTATAAACACACTCTACGCGTGGTGGGCCGCGTCTTTTTTTTATATGAGCCGGGTGTGGTCCGAACTCCCCGGGGGGCCCGCCTCCGCGGCGCCCCCGCCGGTGTGCGGTGGACGGACCGTTCGGCTCAGCCGAACTGCTGCTCCAGGTCCTTGAGCTTGCGCTCCAGGGAGTCGAGACGGGGCAGCGTCTGGGTGTCGTCCTCCGCGGTGAGGTCCACCGTCCGGGAGTCGCCCGTGGGAAGGTCACGTCCTCTGACGGCTTGCAGGGAGGGCCGGGGTCGAAGCGGCAGTTGTCCCGGATCCGCTATGGCCGGTTCCGCGACGGCGGCCTGCACGGACGCCGACGCGGAACCGGAACCCGAGCCGCTGCCGGACCCCGGACCCGGGCCGGGACCTGAGCCCGAGGTGCCGTTGAGCGCCGCCATCTCCACCTGACGGCCGCCACCGCGGCCGAGCCCGAAGGCGCGGTGCTGGCGGTTGATCGCCTTCAGCCGTGCCCGGTCGAGCTTGACCTGGTCGCGCCGGCGGATCCGGTTCTGCTCCTTCTCCCGTCGGTCCTCGCGCACCTCGTCGACGGCCTCGTCCAGGGTCCGTACGCCCTCCAGCAGCATCAGCGACCAGGCGGCGAACGTCTCCCGGGGCGCCCTCATCCACCGCACGATCCGGATCTGCGGCAGCGGGCGGGGCACCAGGCCCTGCTCGCGCAGCGCGGCTCTGCGGGTCTGCTTGAGCGCCCGGTCGAAGAGGACCGCCGCCGAGAGGGACATGCCCGCGAAGAACTGCGGCGCCCCGTCGTGGCCCAGACCGCGCGGTGCGTGCACCCAGTTGAACCAGGCCGCCGCGCCCGCGAACAGCCAGACGAGCAGCCGCGAGCCGAGGGCCGCGTCGCCGTGGCTGGCCTCGCGGACCGCGAGCACCGAGCAGAACATGGCGGCGCCGTCGAGGCCGAAGGGGACGAGGTACTCCCAGCCCCCGGTGAGGTTGAGGTTCTGCCGGCCGAAGCCGACGAGCCCGTGGAAGGACAGGGCCGCGGCGACCGCGGCACAGCAGAAGAGGAGGACGTAGGAAGCGGTGCCGTACACGGCTTCCTTGCGTCTGCGGCGCTCCTCGCTGCGTTCCCAGGAGTCCTCGGCCGCGGCCTGGTCACCGGCGCGCTTCCCGCGCGCGAGCACCGCCACCGCCGTCAGGACTCCGGCCACCATGACGCCACCCGGAAGCAGCCAGTCCAGCGATATGTCGGTCAGTCTCATGCGGTGTCCCTTGCATCGCAGTAGGGCGTTTGGCGGCCCATACTGGCCGACCCCGTGGGGTGCTCAAGGGGTTTCCGGGCAAGAGCACGCCATCGGGGCGCCACGACATACGAATAGGTGCGATCTGGTCGAACGCCCATACAAGGAAGGGGAGTCGAGTTCGATTTACGCCACCCGTCCGGGTGGCGTAATCACTCGGGAGCCTCAGGCGGTCGCCGTGAGTCGACGGACCCGCTCGGCGTCGCACGTACGGGGACAGGTGATGCAGGTGTCCTCGGGGCGCAGCGTGTAGAAGAAGCAGCAGGTCGCCCGGTCGCGCGTGGCGCGCGGGGCGCCGTCCGGCCCCTCGGTGCCGGGCAGTTCGCGGAAGCCCGCCGCGCCCGCGTAGGGCTTGTACGGCTTGACCGTGCCCGGCATCAGGAGGTCGAGCTCGTCCATCGCCCGCCGCTCCTCGCCGAACAGCGCGCCGACGTACCAGAGGCCCTCGACGATCTCGTCCGTGGCCATCCCCCACAGGGCGCGGCGGCCGCGCCGCATCCGGGAGCCGAAGCCGTCGAGGATCGCCTCGAAGTGCTCGGCGAGCGAGGCGCGCACCTCGGCCCGCAGCGCGTCCTCGTCGGGGACCACCCGGGCGCCGGGGAGGGATGCCGCGGGGTCGCCGGGCAGGCAGGCGAACTGCTCGACCCGGACGGCCATCCGCCCGAGCGCCCGCTGGAACGACACGTTCTGCGCGGGCAGCCGCGGGACCCTGCGGTCCAGGAACCAGGGGACGGTGACGAGCAGACAGGCGGGCCAGGCGTACCGGTGCAGTCCGAAGCTGGCGACGACGTCGGGGCGGGCCTGGGTGCCGTAGTCGCGCAGCACCTGCGCGTTGTCCCAGGCGAGGAAGGCGTCGAGGTCGGGGCCGCCGGCCGCGAGCTCGTCCGCGCCGACCCAGCCCGCGCCGCGCGGCAGCCGCTCGCCGTGGACGTGTTCCTCTATCCGGAGATGGGGGAAGACCTCGGCGAGCCGGGCGTAGGCGGCCGCGACGGGCGAGGTCGGAGAGGCGGGCAACAGGGCGGGGACGGTCATGCGGACCACCGAATCGCGAGCGTTGGCAGGTTAGCCTTACCTTACCCGATTCGGAGTCGCCTCTCACCACCGGCCGGAGGCCCCCGACCAGCGAGGCAGCCCTCACACCCCTGATGCCGGTCCGTTCGCCTATGGTGCACAGAGGACCCGCGCGACGCGAGCCGGGCCCGGCACGAGGCCGCAGGAGGACCCGGGTGGAGCAGGGCGCAGCGCGCGAGCGGGCGACGGAGAGGCCGTCCCCGCCCTCCGGCGACGCCGCCCGGGACGCGGAGGAGGCCGTACGGGTGCCGGAGCAGGCTCGTGGCGCCGGCCGGCCTCCGGGCGGCGCCGAGCAGACCCTCGGCACGGGACGCACCCGCGCCGCCGAGCCCGCGCGCGCGGAGTCCGCGTCCCCGCGTACCGAGTCCTCCCGTGCCGGGGCCGGGCGCGCCGAGTCCGCCCGGGGTGAGCACACCCACGGTGAGCCGCACGCCCCCGGCGTCGCCCCCGCGCCCGGCGTCGCCCCGGTTCCCGGCCCCGTCCGCGCTCCCGTCCCCGCGCCCCGTGTCGTACGGCACTCCGTCCGGGGCCAGATCCTCGACGCGCTCCGCACCGCCCTCGTCGGAGGGGAACTCGTCCCCGGCGAGGTGTACTCCGCTCCCGCCCTCGGCGAGCGGTTCGGCGTCTCGGCCACCCCGGTCCGCGAGGCCATGCAGCGCCTCGCCGTGGAGGGCGCCGTCGAGGTCGTGCCGAACCGCGGCTTCCGCGTCACCGAGCGGACCCCGCGCGAGCTCGCCGAACTCGCCGAGGTCCGCGCGCTCATCGAGGTCCCCGTCATGCTGCGGCTCGCCCGCACGGTCCCGGCCGCCCGCTGGGCCGAGCTCCGCCCGCTCGCCGAGGCGAGCTCGACCGCCGCGGCCCGGGGCGACCGCGCCCACTACGCCGAGGCCGACCGGGCCTTCCACCGCGCTGTCCTCTCCCTCGCGGGGAACGAGCAGCTGCTCGCCGTCGCCGACGACCTCCACCGCCGCTCCCAGTGGCCCCTGATCAGCGCGCCCGTCGTCCGCCACGGTGTGCTCGTCGCCGACGCCGCCGAGCACACCGCCCTCCTCGACGCCCTGATCGCCCAGGACCTCCCGGTCGTCGAATCCCTCGTCCGCGAACACTTCACCGGCTCGAACGCCTGACCACCCGGGGCCCGCTAAGGTTGACGATCATGTCAACCGGCAGAGCCACAGGGGGAGTCAGGATGAGGACGGGCGTACGAGGGATCGCCGTCGCGGCGGCCATGGTCGTCGCACTCACGGGATGCGGGGACGGCGAGGGCACCGACCCGGTCACGGGGGCCGTGGGCGGCAAGGAGGCGTTCCGGCCGACCACGCTGGACGCGACCGGGCTCGTCAACGCCCTCCCGGTGTCGTCCGACTTCAACAACGGCACGTTCACCGGAGGCGACCCCGAGCTGGTCCCGGAGGCCGAGGCCGCGAAGTTCTGTGCCGACAAGCTGGAGGACGTGGACTGCGCCGGGGTGAAGGCCGCGAGCATCAAGGACCTGGTCCTGGCCGGCTCCTCCTCGGACGAGGGGGCCACCTTCACGCTCTACACCTTCGGTTCGGAGGCTGAGGCGACCGCCGTGCTCAAGGCGGTGGAGAAGGCGCGGAAGTCGTCGAAGGGCGAGGCCGGCGTCTTCACACCGGTGAAGGCCGATACCGGGGCCGACGAGACGTTCGCCTTCGAGCGGGACGACTACGTCGGTGTCTACATGCGCATCGGCACCGTGGTGTCCTACGTGAGCACCTACCGGTTCGGACCCGAGCAGGCCGAAGGCGCCGCCCAGGTCCAGATCGGCCGGCTCAAGGTCGTCGCGGGGGGCGGCGACCCCGACGCCTGACCGTCCCGAGAACCCGCGGAAGCTCCCCGAAGGCCGTCCCCGCGACGGGGCGGTCCCCGGGGCCCGCGCCCATTAAGGTCAAGGGCGACAGCCGCCCGTACCGCGTCGCCCGTGAGGTGCCCCATGCCGTCCGCGACCCCGTCCCCGGCGGACGGAGGCCGACCCGTCACCGGTACGGAGACCGAGGCCACCGCCCTGCTCGGCTGGCTCACCGATCCCGAGGCGCCGCGGCTCTGTCTCGTCACCGGCGCCCCCGGCAGCGGCAAGACGGCTCTGCTCGGCTGGTTCGCCAAGCACGGCCCGCGGGCGGGCCGGCCGCGCCGCCGCACGGCCCGGGTGCTCGTCCCGCTGGCCGGCCAGAGCGCCCTCGGCGCGACCTGGACGATCGCCGACCGCCTCGGCGTGGTCGCCCGGTCGCCCGGCGACCTCGTGCACGCCCTCGCCACCAGCGAGGCCCGGCCCGCCGGCCGGGCCGTCCTCCTCCTCACCGATCTGCACGCCGCCGCCGAACCCGCCGCGCTCACCGATCTGATCGCCGAGCTCGCCGGCGTCGGCCGGGTCCGTCTCGTGGTCGAGGCCCGCAGCGGCACCCCGGCCCCCGCCGCCCTGCGCACCGACCGGCGGGTCGCCGTCGTGGACCTCGACGGAGACGACGGCACCCCCGGCCCCGGCGCCCCCGAGCAGGCCCGGCCGCTGCCGGACCTCTCCGACCCGGTGGCCGTCTGCACGGCCGACCCGCTGCTCGTCACCACGGCGTACGTCACGGGGGCAGCCGCCGCCGGACTCCCGGGCACGCTCGACGGCCCCGAGGCGCCCGCCCGCCCCGGTGAGAACGCCGCCGGGGACCACGGCGGTCTGCGGGCCGCCTGGATGCGGGCCGGTCAGTCGCTCTGCCGTGAACAGGCCGCCACGGAACGGGCGTTGGTGCTGCTCTCGGCGCTCGGCGACGGCGCCGACCCCCGGCTGCGCCCGGCGCTCGCCGAACTCGCGGAGGGCTCGCCCTGGCGGCTCCGCTGGGCCCGGCACCGCGGCGATCTGACCCCGCCCTGGCCGGGTCCCGTCACCGTTCTCGGCGCGGCGGGCGGCCCGTTGGAGGGGACGCTGCTCGTCGGCGACCGCACCGGCGCCGTGCGGCTGCTCCACGAGGCCGACGCGAGCCCGGCCGGCCGACTCGCCCACACCGTGCCCGGCCGGGTCGCCGCACTCGCTCCCGCGCCCGACGGCACCGTGCTGCTCCTGGACGACCGGGGCCGGCTGCACACCGTACGGGGGACGACGCCGCGGGCCCCGTATCTGGAGCGCCTCACGGAGGCCGTCTCCGCGACCCTGGCCCGTCACCCGGGAACGGCCCTCGCGGCGATCGCGGGCTCGGTCGTGGTGGGGGACCGGCTCGGCTCGGTGCACGCCTTCGGTCTGCGGGGCCTGCACCAGGCCGCCTCGCACAGCGGCCGGGTCACGGCGGTCGCGGCGGTGGACTCCGAGACCCCGTTCGTCTGCTCCGGCGGCGTCGACGGGACCGTCCGGCTCTGGACCCCGGGCCGCGATCCGCGCCCCGAGCCCCTCGCCGAACGGCCCTCGCCGGTGGTCTCCCTGCATGCGACGGAGACACCGCACGGTCCGCTGGTCGCCGTCGCCTGGGGCGACGGCCTCGTCGAACTCCACCGTCCGGAGGGCGGCCCCACGCTCTCGTTCCGACCGGGCCCCCCGGTCCGCGCGGTCGCCGTCACCGGCGCCGGCTCCCTGCTCATCGGCACCGACGAGAGCCTGGTGTGTCTCGCGCCGAAGCGCCCGACGCCCTGAGGGGCCCTTCCTGAGGGCGTTTCCGAAGGGGCGTCACCAGCCTCTCGACGAAAGGGACTTCAGGTGGCCGGCTGCGGTGTCAGCTGGCTCGCGAGCCAGGTCGGCACGCCACCCAGGAGGCGGAAGAGCCGGCGCGCCTCGGCGCGCAGCCGCCCCGCCTCCGGTTCGGTCTCCGTGGTGGCGAGGGCGGTGAGAGCCGGGGCCGTACCGACCAGATAGCCCAACTCCTCCCGGATGCGCAGCGATTCGGCGAAGCCGTGCCGGGCCTCCGCCAACTCCCCTTCCCTCAGTGCGAGTCCGGCGAGGTGCCGCCAAGTGGAGGACAGCAGAAGCGAGTCGCCCTGCGCGGTGGCCCCGGCATGCGCCCTGCGGTACGCGGCGCGGGCCGCCTGCGGGGAGTCGCCGAGGTTCTGCGCGATGAGCCCGCGTCGCAGGTCGAGCAGCGGCCGGCCCTCGTCGGACGGGGCGATGAGGGCGGCCGCCCGGCCCAGCGCCATCCGCGCCTCGTCGGCCCGGTCGCGTACCCCCAGAAGTGTCGACGCGTAGGCCAGATAGCCGCGTTCGCAGGCGGCGGCCCCGCGCTCCTCGTCGGTGCCGGCCACCGCCTCGGCCGCCCGGAGCGCCTCCTCCGCGTCGGCCCAGCCCTGTTCCGTGTAGAGGCAGCGCTCGATCAGCAGCGCGGCCCGTTCGAGTGCGGCGGCCGGTTCGGTCGCGTGGGGCGCGAGGAGCGCGGCCGCGTCCGTCCAGCAACCCCGGGAGCGGAGCCGCCATATGGCGGTCTCCACGGGAGTCTCCTTGCCGTAGGCGAGGGACGGATCTCCGCCGCCCCTTGATTCGGAACCAGACATGGCGGTATCCGCCACATTGCCCTCCCCGAGCGCGCCATTGAGCTGTTGAGTGAGACCCGCATCTCAGCACGAAGGGGAGTACCTGGCCAAGGGGTCAGGTGAAAGATTTCACAAGAGTCCGGCGGATCGGTGTACCGCTGTCCGGACCCTGGCCGAAACGGCGTCGGACGGCCGCCGGGCCCGTGATCAGGCCCCGGCGGGGCCCGCCGGCCGACCCGGCCGACAGGCCCCCACCGGCCCGGACGTCACTCCGTCGGACTCGCCCGAAGGGGTGAATCCGCGTGGGACCCCCGGGGTCATCCGATCAGCTCATCCGAAGGGCGAGGAAGAAGTCGAGCTTGTCCTCGAGACGGGACAGATCACGGCCCGTGAGCTGCTCGATCCGGCCCACCCGGTACCGCAGCGTGTTCACGTGCAGGTGGAGCCGGGTCGCACAGCGGGTCCAGGAGCCGTCGCAGTCCAGGAAGGCCTCGAGGGTCGGGATCAGCTCCGCGCGGTGCCGGCGGTCGTAGTCGCGCAGCGGGTCGAGCAGCCGGGCCGTGAACGCGCGCCGGACGTCGTCCGGGACGAACGGCAGCAGCAGCACGTGCGAGGCCAGCTCGTGGTGGCCGGCGGCGCAGACCCGGCCCGGACGGGCCGCGGCGACCCGGCGGGCGTGCCGGGCCTCCTCCAGGGCCCCGCGCAGGCCCTCAGCCGAGTGCACGGCGGCGCTGACACCGAGGGTGAGCCGCCCGTCGTCGGCCAGACCGGCCGACAGCGGAGCGCGTACGGCCGCGAGCAGCGCGTCCGCGTGCAGGCCCAGTGCGGTGGCCGGGCCGTCGTCCTCGCTGTCCGGCAGCGGACCCGCGGCCAGCGGGACCAGCGCGATGGCCTCGTCGCCGCTGTGCGCCACCGCGATCCGGTCGGCGGACTCGGCGCCCACGGTCGCCGGGTCGACGAGGATCTCCTCCAGGAGCGCCTGGGCGACCGGACCGGCGTCCACGGCGGGGCTCTGGCCGGCCTCCTGCTCCCACTCGACCCTGGCGACCACCACCTGCCAGTGCGGGGCCGTGCCGAGACCCGGCAGCAGCACCGGGGCGGCCACCCGCAGCCTGGCCGCGATCTCGGCGGGCGCGGCGCCCGTCTGCACCAGCTCGAGGACCTCCTGGGCGAGCCGGCGCCGTACCGTACGGGCCGCGTCGCGCCGGTCCCGCTCGACGGCGATCAGCTGGGTGACGCCCTGGAGCAGGTCGAGCCGGGCGGCCGGCCAGTCCCCGGCGTCCGCCTCGACGGCGAGCAGCCAGTCCGAGAGGACCGTCTCGCGCACATCGCGGGAGGCGGGGGCGGCGCCCCGGCCGGTGTTGCGGATCGGAAAGAGGGAGTACGCCGTTCCGCCCGTGCTCAGCCGGTGCGGGCCGCGCCGTCCGGTCCGGGTGGCGGCCAGGTGCTCACCGGCGAGCGTGGCGGCGAGCGGGGCCGGGAGGGGCTCGCCCGCACCCGCGATCTGGCGGCCGGTGGGGGAGAGGACCCAGGCCCGCAGGTCCAGGTCGGAGCCGAGCAGGTCGAGGACCACCTCGGGTCCGCCGCCCGCCGGTCCCGAGGTCATGAGCCGCCGGTGCCGGTCGACGACGGCCGCCAGGTCGCCCGCCCGCTCGCCGGAGACCTGTCGAACAACGTGTTCGGTGATCGTCGCGAACGCAACGGTCTCGTTCACCGCGAACAGCGGCAGACGATGGCGTGAACACGCCTCTACGAGATCGTCGGGGATGTCGCCCAGCTCCGCCTCGCCCGCCGCCAGGGCGGCGACCCCGGCCGAGGCCAGGATCCGGACGAAGGGCTCGGCGTCGGCCGGGTCCCGCAGCCAGGCGAGGCCGGTCAGCACCAGCTCGCCGCCGGACAGGTACCGGCTGGGGTCCTTGAGGTCCGTCGTCATCACGCCGCGGACGGTGCGGTCCAGCTCGTCCTCGCCGCCGAGCAGGCGCAGCCCGAGCGCGTCGTTCTCCAGCAGTGCGCGCAGCCGCATCGTGTCGCCGCCGTTCCTTCGTCAGTGGGTGGTGGGGTTGTCGCGTTGTCGACGGTGGCGTGGGGCCACCGTTTCCAGGGGAAAACGGCGAGGTAACTGTTCCCCGCCTTTCGTTCGAATCTACAAGACGACGACGGGACCCAGCCAACTCCTTCATGTTTTCGGTGACTGCACCCGGGCGAGCGTCGGCTTGTGTACTAGGCCACACACCGCGTTAACAGCACATGAACGTGAAGTCGAGGACCGGCCGTCCCCCCGGAACCCTGCGCACGACCCCCGATCACCAGAATCACTAGAAGAGAGCCACCATGGACTTCCTTCGCCCCGCCAGCTGGGAGGAGGCGCTCGCCGCCAAGGCAGAGCACCCCACGGCCGTGCCCCTTTCGGGTGGCACGGACGTCATGGTCGAGATCAATTTCGACCACCGGCGGCCCGAGTACCTCCTGGACCTGAACCGCATCGAGCTGCTGCGTGAGTGGGAGGTCGGCGAGGAGAACGTCCGCCTCGGCGCCGCCGTTCCGTACACCCAGATCATGGAGAACCTGCGGGCCGAGCTGCCGGGCCTGGCGCTCGCGTCGCACACGGTCGCCTCCCCGCAGATCCGCAACCGCGGCGGCGTCGGGGGCAACCTCGGCACCGCGTCGCCCGCCGGCGACGCCCACCCGGCCCTGCTCGCCGCGGGCGCCGAGGTCGAGGTCGAGTCGGTGCGCGGCAGCCGGTTCATCCCGATCGACGAGTTCTACACGGGCGTGAAGCGCAACGCGCTGCAGCCCGACGAGCTCATCAAGACCGTCCACATCAAGAAGGCGGACGGCCCCCAGCAGTACTCCAAGGTCGGCACCCGCAACGCGATGGTCATCGCGGTCTGCGCCTTCGGCCTGGCCCTGCACCCGGAGACCCGGACCGTGCGGACCGGCATCGGCTCCGCCGCGCCGACCCCGATCCGCGCCAAGGAGGCCGAGGCCTTCCTGAACGCGGCTCTGGAGGAGGGTGGCTTCTGGGACAACGGCAAGATCATCACCCCGTCGATCGCGAAGCAGTTCGCCGACCTCTGCTCGGGCGCCGCCAACCCGATCGACGATGTCCGAGGCACCGCCAAGTACCGCCGTCACGCCGTCGGCATCATGGCCCGCCGCCAGCTCGGCTGGACCTGGGAGCAGTACCGCGGCACCGGCCGCACGCTTGAGGGAGCTGCATAACCATGCGCGTCAATTTCACGGTCAACGGACGTCCGCAGGAAGCCGACGACGTCTGGGAGGGCGAGTCCCTCCTCTACGTCCTGCGTGAGCGGATGGGCCTGCCCGGCTCCAAGAACGCCTGCGAGCAGGGCGAGTGCGGTTCCTGCACGGTCCGCCTCGACGGAGTGCCGGTGTGTTCCTGCCTCGTCGCGGCCGGTCAGGTCGAGGGCCGCGAGGTCGTCACCGTCGAAGGCCTCGCCGAGTTCGCCAAGGAGCGTTCCGAGCACGCCGGTTGCGCCTCCGGCGCCTGCGGCACCTCGCTCGACGCCGCCAAGAAGTGGGAAGCCAAGCCCGGTCAGGACTCGCAGACCGGCGAGGGCGTCGAACTGTCCCCGATCCAGCAGGCGTTCATCGACGCCGGCGCGGTCCAGTGCGGTTTCTGCACCCCCGGTCTGCTGGTCGCGGCCGACGAGATGCTGGAGCGCAACCCGTCCCCGACGGACGCGGACATCCGCGAGGCGCTCTCCGGCAACCTCTGCCGCTGCACCGGTTACGAGAAGATCCTCGACGCGGTCCGCCTCGCGGCCGCTCGCCAGGAGCGTCAGGGAGAGGCGGTCTGACGATGGCTCAGAACACCCGCACGACTCCGGTGGGCACGCCCACCGACGTCACGCAGAACCACGTCAAGGGCGGCATCGGCGAGTCGACGCTGCGCCCCGACGGCACCCTCAAGGTCACCGGCGAGTTCGCGTACTCCTCGGACATGTGGCACGAGGACATGCTGTGGGGCCAGATCCTGCGCTCCACCGTGGCGCACGCCGAGATCGTGTCCATCGACACGACCGAGGCCCTCGTGATGGACGGCGTCTACGCCGTCCTGACCCACGAGGACCTGCCCGCCGCGAAGAACTACGGCATGGAGTTCCAGGACACCCCGGTCCTCGCCTACGGCAAGGTCCGTCACCACGGTGAGCCGGTCGCCCTCGTAGCCGCCGACCACCCGGAGACCGCCCGCCGCGCCGCCGCGAAGATCAAGATCGAGTACCGGGAGCTCCCGGTCATCACGGACGAGGCCTCGGCCACCGCTCCGGACGCGATCCTGGTCCACGAGAACCGCGACGACCACCACTCCGGTCACGTCCCGCACCCGAACATCGTGCACCGCCAGCCGATCATCCGCGGCAACGCGACCGAGGCCGCCAAGCGGGCCGACGTCATCGTCACCGGCGAGTACACCTTCGGCATGCAGGACCAGGCCTTCCTCGGCCCGGAGTCCGGCCTCGCCGTGCCGTCCGAGGACGGCGGCGTCGACCTGTACGTCGCCACCCAGTGGCTGCACTCGGACCTCAAGCAGATCGCCCCCTGCCTCGGCCTGCCCGAGGAGAAGGTCCGCATGACGATGGCCGGCGTCGGCGGCGCGTTCGGCGGCCGCGAGGACATCTCGATGCAGATCCTCGCGTCCATCCTCGCGCTGCGCACCGGCAAGCCGGTCAAGATGGTCTACAACCGGTACGAGTCCTTCTTCGGGCACGTCCACCGGCACCCGGCGAAGCTCTGGTACGAGCACGGTGCCACCAAGGACGGCAAGCTCACGCACATGAAGTGCAAGATCGTGCTCGACGGCGGCGCCTACGCCTCGTCCACGGCATCGGTCGTCGGCAACGCCTCGTCCCTCTCGGTCGGCCCGTACGTCATCGAGGACGTCGAGATCGAGGCGATCGGCCTCTACACCAACAACCCGCCCTGCGGCGCGATGCGCGGCTTCGGCGCGGTCCAGGCCTGCTTCGCGTACGAGGCCCAGATGGACAAGCTCGCGGCGAAGCTGGGCATGGACCCGGTGGAACTGCGCCAGCTCAACGCCATGGAGCAGGGCACGATCATGCCGACCGGCCAGGTCGTGGACTCGCCGGCCCCGGTCGCCGAGCTCCTGCGCATCGTCAAGGCCCGCCCGATGCCGCCGGAGCAGCAGTGGCTCGCGGCCGGCGAGGACGCGGACGTCCGCGCCCTTCCGGGCGGCCTCTCCAACACCACGCACGGCGAGGGTGTCGTCCGGGGCGTCGGCTACGCCGTCGGCATCAAGAACGTCGGCTTCTCCGAGGGCTTCGACGACTACTCGACCGCCAAGATCCGCATGGAGGTCATCAACGGCGAGGCCGTCGCCACGGTCCACACCGCCATGGCGGAGGTCGGCCAGGGCGGCGTCACCATCCACGCGCAGATCGCCCGTACCGAGCTCGGTGTCCAGCAGGTCACCATCCACCCCGCCGACACGCAGGTGGGCTCGGCCGGTTCGACCTCCGCGGGCCGTCAGACGTACATGACCGGCGGCGCCATCAAGAACTCCTGCGGGATCGTCCGCGAGAAGGTCCTGGAGATCGGCCGGCGCAAGTTCGGTTCGTACCACCCGGCCTGGGCCAACGCCGAACTCCTCCTGGAGGGCGGCAAGGTCGTCACCGACGGCGGCGA
The DNA here is from genome assembly GCF_042795405.1 of Streptomyces sp. NPDC056480. Taxonomy (NCBI): domain Bacteria; kingdom Bacillati; phylum Actinomycetota; class Actinomycetes; order Kitasatosporales; family Streptomycetaceae; genus Streptomyces; species Streptomyces sp. NPDC056480. Next base: position 12,505 of record NZ_JBHTSA010000083.1, read on the forward strand.
TGTCCTCGCCACCATCGCGGACGTCCTCGAGGGCCAGGCCGTGGAGGTCGAGGAGGAGTGGCGGCACCGCCCCACCCAGGCCTTCGACCTCGTCACGGGCCAGGGCGACGGTCACGTCCAGTACGCCTTCGCCGCGCACCGCGCGGTGGTGGAGGTCGACACCGAGCTCGGCCTGGTCAAGGTCATCGAACTGGCCTGCGCGCAGGACGTCGGCAAGGCGCTCAACCCGCTCTCCGTGGTCGGCCAGATCCAGGGTGGCACCACCCAGGGCCTGGGCGTCGCGGTGATGGAGGAGATCATCGTCGACCCGAAGACCGCGAAGGTGCGCAACCCCTCCTTCACGGACTACCTGATCCCGACCATCCTCGACACGCCGACCATCCCGGTCGACTACCTCGAGCTGGCCGACCCCAACGCGCCGTACGGCGTGCGGGGCATCGGCGAGGCCCCGACCCTGTCGTCCACCCCGGCCGTCCTCGCGGCGATCCGGGCCGCGACGGGCCTGGAGCTCAACAAGACGCCGGTCCGCCCCGAGGCGCTCACCGGCACCCTCTAGGACTCTCCGGGCGGTACGTGCCTCCCAGGGAACGTCACACTTCCCCAGCCCGTACCGCCCGGAGTAACCCCGCAGTACCCGCAGTACCAGCGACACCCCGTGGTAACCGCAGTACCAGCAACACCGGCAGCACCCCGCAGTACCGCAGTACCGCAGTACCGATTCATTCCGTTCGTCTCGGGCCGTCCCCCGGGTCGTGCAGCCCACGCAGCATCCCAAATCCCGCAACTTCAGCAGATCAGATGTCCTTCGAAGTCTGACGCGGGTGCCCCTTTGAACCTTGGGAGTAGGCCCCATGACCCAGTCGTCTGTGGAGCCCAAGACCGCTTCGGAGGACGCGGGCTCCGGCTCGAACGTCCCCGCCGGCCGCTCTTGGCTCGACCGGTACTTTCACATCTCGGAGAGAGGATCCACCGTCGCGACGGAGATCCGCGGCGGCGTCACCACCTTCATGGCGATGGCGTACATTCTCCTGCTCAACCCCCTGATCCTCGGCGGCAAGGATGTGGACGGCAACGTCCTCAGCCAGCCCGCCCTCATCACCGCGACCGCGCTCGCCGCCGCCGTGACCACCCTGCTGATGGGCTTCTGGGGCAAGGTCCCGCTCGCCCTCGCAGCCGGTCTCAGCGTCTCCGGCGTGCTGTCCTCGCAGGTCATCGCCGTCATGACCTGGCCGCAGGCCATGGCCATGTGTGTGGCCTACGGTGTGGTGATCTGTCTCCTGGTGGTCACCGGCCTCCGCGAGATGATCATGAATGCGATCCCGCTGGCGATCAAGCACGCGATCACCATCGGCATCGGCCTCTTCATCGCGCTGATCGGCTTCGTCAAGGCCGGCTTCGTCCACGAGAACCCCTCTCCCGGGGGTGGCCCGGTCGTCCTCGGCCCGGCCGGTGAGCTGGCCGGCTGGCCGGTCCTCATCTTCGCCTTCACGCTGCTCCTGATCTTCGCGCTCCAGGCCCGCAACGTGCCCGGCGCCATCCTGATCGGCATCGTCGCGGGTACGGTCATCGCCGCCATCGTCAACGCCGTCGGCGACCTGCCGGCCAAGGCCTGGTTCTCCGGCCCGCCGGAGCTCAACGGCAGCGCGGTCTCCACGCCGGACTTCTCGCTCATCGGCGAGGTCTCCTTCAGCGGCTGGGGCGACGTCGGCTACATCACGATCACCATGATCATCTTCACCCTGGTGCTCGCCGGCTTCTTCGACGCCATGGCCACGATCATCGGCGTCGGCTCCGAGGCCAAGCTCGCCGACTCCCAGGGCCGGATGCCCGGCCTCTCCAAGGCGCTGTTCATCGACGGTGCCGGCGGTGTCATCGGCGGCGGCGTCGGAGGCTCCGGCCAGACCGTCTTCGTCGAGTCGGCCACCGGCGTCGGCGAGGGTGCCCGCACGGGTCTGTCCTCCGTCGTCACCGGCGCGTTCTTCGCGGCCTGCCTCTTCTTCACCCCGATCACCGCGATCGTGCCGGCCGAGGTGGCCTCCGCGGCCCTGGTCGTCATCGGCGCGATGATGATGCAGAACGCCAAGCACGTCGACTGGAGCGACCGCTCCGTCGCGATCCCGGTGTTCCTCACCGTGGTCCTGATGCCGTTCACGTACACCATCACCACGGGTGTCGCGGCCGGCGTCATCTCCTACACCGTCATCAAGACGGCGCAGGGCAAGGCACGCGAAGTGGGCGCCTTCATGTGGGGCCTGACCGCGATCTTCATCGTGTTCTTCGCGATCCATCCGATCGAGAGCTGGCTGGGCGTCAGCTGACGCCCGTACCGTCGCCCTCCACACACATATCGAGGAGTTCGAGATGCTGGACATCGCCGAAGAGCTGCACCGGTGGGTCGAGCAGGGACGCGAGTTCGCCGTCGCCACGGTCGTGGCGGTCGGCGGGAGCGCGCCCCGGCAGCCGGGCGCCGCGCTCGCCGTCGACAGCGACGGCACGGCGATCGGCTCGGTCTCCGGCGGCTGTGTGGAGGGCGCGGTCTACGACCTGTGCCAGCAGGCCCTCGAAGACGGGAAGACCGTCGTCGAGCGCTTCGGCTACAGCGACGAGGACGCCTTCGCGGTCGGTCTGACCTGCGGCGGCATCATCGACATCCTCGTCACCCCGGTCCGCGGCGGGGTCTTCCCCGCCGCGCTGGCCGCCGCCACCACCGGGGAGGCGGCGGCCCTGGCCCGGATCGTCTCCGGCCCCGAGGACCTGATGGGCCGGGCGATCCTGGTCCGCCCCGACGGCTCGTACGAGGGGAAGCTCGGCGGCCACCCGGAGCTGGACCGCACGGCGGCGGGCGAGGCCCGCGCGATGCTCGACGCGGGCCGCACCGGCACGGTGGAGATCGGCGAGGACGGCAGCCGCTGCGGACAGCCGCTGACCCTCCTGGTCGAGTCCTCGGTCCCGGCCCCCCGCATGATCGTCTTCGGTGCCATCGACTTCGCGGCCGCCCTGGTCCGGGTCGGCAAGTTCCTCGGCTACCACGTCACCGTGTGCGACGCGCGGCCCGTCTTCGCGACGCCGGCCCGCTTCCCCGAGGCCGACGAGATCGTCGTCGAATGGCCCCACCGCTACCTGGAGTCCACGGAGGTGGACGGCCGTACGGTGCTCTGCGTCCTGACCCACGACGCCAAGTTCGACGTGCCGCTGCTCCAGGCCGCCCTCAAGCTTCCCGTCGCCTACGTCGGCGCGATGGGTTCCCGCCGCACCCACGAGGACCGCAACAAGCGCCTCCGCGAGGTCGGCGTCACCGAACTCGAACTCGCCCGCCTGCGCTCCCCGATCGGCCTCGACCTCGGCGCCCGTACGCCGGAGGAGACGGCCCTGTCGATCGGCGCGGAGATCGTCGCCAACCGCCGGGGCGGCACGGGCCTCTCCCTCACGGGCGCCCACACCCCGATCCACCACGACGGCCCCCGCGCGCCGGCCGGACGCATAGGCTCCGTCGCCTGACGGCCCCGGCCCCGCGCCGGCGCGGTCCCCGGGAAGCGACGGCGGTGCCGTCGCCCCCGCGGAAGTCCGGCCGGAGCGGGCGCGGAGTCAGTGCGGCGCGCCCCGGCCCCGTACCGCCGACGCCCAGGCCGGCTGTTCCTCGTCCGCCTCGGCCTCGGCCCGGCGCCCGCCCCTGGCGAAGAAGTCCGCGAGCGGCAGGATCGCCGCCCCGACCGTGACCGCGTCGGGGCCCAGCGTGCCGAGGGAGATCCGGACCCGGGCCGCCGGGTACTTCAGCGCGTACTCCGTGGCGTACCCCGTGACCGTCTCCAGGAAGGGGGCGCCGAGCTGGAGCCCCGCCCAGCCGCCGACGAGGATGCGCTCGGGCTGGAAGAGGTTGATGAGGTCGGCGAATCCGGCGCCCAGGTACTCGGCGGTCTCCGCGAGGACCTCCAGAGCGGTGGAGTCGGGGTCCGTCCCCGGTTCCGCCGGGTAGGCGGCCGCCAGCATCGCCGTCAGCGCCGTCTCCTCGTCCGCGCCCGCCGGGGGCACGCCGCCGGCCTCCCGCCACCGCTCCAGGAGGGCTTCGGCACCGGCGTACGCCTCCAGACAGCCCTGCGCGCCGCAGCGGCACCGGCGGCCCCGGACCCGCACCTTCAGGTGTCCCCACTCGATCGCCCGGCCCGGCCCCATCGGGTCCGTGACCACGCAGGCGCCCACGCCCGAGCCGAAGAGGACGACGACGGCGCTGTGCGCGCCCCGCCCGGCGCCGAACCACATCTCGGCCTGGCCCAGGGTCTTCGCGCCGTTGTCGATCCAGTACGGCACCGAGGCCGGCAGCTCCACGCTCTCCCGCAGCAGCCGCTCCAGGGGGACCGCGTCCCAGCCGATGGTCTGGCCGTGCACGACCGCGCCGTCCTCGGCGGTGCGGGCGACGATGCCGGGCACGCCGACGCCGACGCCGAGGAGCCGCTCCGCGGGCACGTCCGCGGCGCGCAGCACCTCCGCGATGCCCTCCCGGAGATGCCCGACGACGACCCCGACCTCGTACCTGTCGTGGGGGTTCCGGCCGTCGACGGCCAACGGGCGTTCGGTGCGCGCGAGTTCCGTGAGGGTGAGATCGAACAGCTCGATCCTGATCCGGGTCTCGCCGACGTCGACGCCGATCATGCAGCCGCTGCCGGGGGAGATCCGGAGCAGCGTACGGGGGCGCCCGCCGGCCGAGTCGACGCTGCCCGCCTCCTCGACGAGGCCCTCCGCGACGAGCTCCGCGACCACGTTGCTGACGGAGCCCGAGCTGAGACCGGTCGCGGGGCCGAGCGAGAAGCGGCTCAGCGGCCCGTCGAAGTAGAGGCGCTGAAGGACGGCGGTGCGGTTCTCGCGTCGCAGGTCACGCACGGTGCGGCCGTTCCGCATGGTCACTGGGCCCCCTGGCGAAGTAGTCCTGAGGTCAACATACCTCCGCCGGTACGTGCGGGACGTCTTCTCTTGAGCTTTAAGCCACACCCTGAATTAAGCGCGGGGAGCCTTCAGGACCTGAACGCGGCCGCGGTGCGTGGGGGCGCCGTTCCCCTCCGGGCAGAGCTTGCGCACGCCCTGGTAGCGCCAGACCTTACCGGCGGTGTCGCGGGCGACGAGGGTCCGGCGTGTCGTCCCGCCCGAGCCCCCTTCGCCCCCCCGACGCCGCGAAGGGTCGTACCTGAGACCGGCTCGGGTCGCCGCGCTCCGCTGCCGCGCTCCGCTGCCGCGCCCCGCTCGGGAGCTCAGGTCCTGCGGAGGCCGCTCAGGAGGAGTTCGGCGAGCTGCTCGTACGCCTCCGCGTCGGCCAGGCCGGTCGCCGCGGCCACCTGGCGGCGCTGGATGCGGACCATCACCGAGGAGATCACGTCGGCCGCGAAGGTCACGTGGACCTCCCGGAAGACACCGGCCCGGACGCCCTCCTCGATGAGCTGCTGGACCCGGCCGGCGGCCGCCCGCGTGTTGCGCTCGTAGACCTCCGCCGCCGGCTCGAACGCCGCCACGTCGTCGAAGAACTGCGGCGAGACCGGCGCCAGCTCGGCCGAGACCGCCCGCAGATAGGCGGCCAGCCGCTCGGCGGGGTCGGTCGCGGCGGCCAGGACCGCCTCGACCCGGGCCGTCGCACGCCGGAAGAAGTGCACGACCGCCGCCCGGACCAGCTGCTCCTTGCTGCCGGCCAGGCCGTACAGGGTCCGCTTCGAGCAGCGCAGGCGTGCGGCGAGATCGTCGAGCGTCAGCCGGGCGAAACCCTCGCCGACGAGGAGGGCGACGAGCTCCTCGAAGAGGGCGGAGCGGCGCGCCGCGCCGCGGCCCGTCAGCTTCGGGGCGTCGGCGGCTGAGGTCTCGATCACCTGGTCAGTATTCCAGGCCGGCGTTCCGAGGGGGTTACGGGTCCACCGGCCTGCGCTACTCTAAGCGGTACTGCAGTACCTGCCCCAGTACCACTTTGCGCGCCGCTGGAGTCGCCATGGATGTCGACCGCCTGCTTCCCACCCCCGAGGCAGCGGACCTCATCGCCCTCACCCGGGAGATCGCCGACAAGGAGCTCTCTCCGCTGGTGGACGAGCACGAGGCCGCCGAGAAGTACCCCGAAGGACTCTTCGCCACCCTCGGCGAGGCCGGACTGCTCGGTCTGCCGTACCCGGAGGAGTACGGCGGCGGAGGCCAGCCGTACGAGGTCTACCTGCAGGTTCTCGAGGAGCTCGCCGCTCGCTGGGCGGCCGTCGCCGTCGCCACAAGCGTCCACACCCTCGCCTGCCACCCGCTCCACACCTTCGGCACCGCCGAGCAGAAGGAGCGGTGGCTGCCCGAGATGCTGGAGGGCCGCGCCCTCGGCGGCTACAGCCTCTCCGAGCCGCAGGCCGGCTCCGACGCGGCCGCCCTCGCCTGCAAGGCCGAGCGGCAGGACGACGGCAGCGGGTACCGGATCACCGGCACCAAGGCGTGGATCACCCACGGCGGCAGGGCCGACTTCTACGCGCTCTTCGCCCGGACCGCCCCCGGCAGCCACGGCATCTCCTGCTTCCTCGCCCCCGGCGCCACCGAGGGCCTCAGCTTCGGCGCCCCCGAGCGCAAGATGGGCCTCCAGGCCGTCCCGACCACCTCCGCCTACTGGGACGGCGCGCTCCTCGACGCCGACCGTCTCGTCGGCGACGAGGGCCAGGGTCTCCAGATCGCCTTCAGCGCCCTCGACAGCGGCCGCCTCGGCATCGCCGCCTGCGCCACGGGCCTCGCCCAGGCCGCCCTCGACGCCGCCGTGGCGTACGCCAACGAGCGCACGACCTTCGGCCGCCGGATCATCGACCACCAGGGCCTCGGCTTCCTCCTCGCCGACATGGCCGCCGCCGTCGACGCCGCCCGCGCCACCTACCTGGACGCGGCCCGCCGCCGCGACCTCGGCCGCCCCTTCAGCCGCCAGGCCAGCGCGGCCAAGCTCATCGCCACCGACACGGCCATGAAGGTCACGACCGACGCGGTGCAGGTCCTCGGCGGCTACGGCTACACGCGGGACTTCCCGGTCGAGCGCTATATGCGCGAAGCCAAGATCACCCAGATCTTCGAAGGCACCAACCAGATCCAGCGCCTCGTGATCAGCCGGGGACTCGCCCAGCCGTGACGGCGCTCCGCCCGCTCACCCCGCTCCTCCCGCTCCGCCCGCTCCGCCCGCTCCGCTCGCTCCGCCCGCTCACCCCGGTCGCTCCGGGGTGAGTCCGGGGTCGTTCGGGGTCATTCCGGTGGCGCGGCGGTCAGGGTCGAGGCCTGGTGCAGGCCGACGAGCGTGCGGACGGCAGGGGGCAGCCAGTCCACCGGGTCCTCCCCCTCGGGACCGCCGATCCTGCGCAGGATCTCGGTGGGGGACGGCCGGCCCGCCGGATCGTGGCTGAGGCATGCCGCGGCGACGGCCGCCAGGTCGGCGGGCAGCAGCCGCGGGGCACCGTCGAGGACCGTGCCCCCGGCACTCCGGGCCGCACCGCCCGCGTGACACAGCACCATGCCGAACGCATAGGTGTCGACGGCGGCGGTCAGCGGCGCGCCCGCCATCTGCTCCGGAGCGAGGAACCCCCGGGTGCCGATGACGAAGTCGGCGCCCGTGAGCGCGGTCGCGTCCGCGCCCCGGGCGATCCCGAAGTCGATCACGCGCGGGCCCTCGGCCGCGACGAGGATGTTGCTCGGCTTGAGGTCCCGGTGGACGATGCCGCACGCGTGGATGGCCTCGAGCGCCTCGGCCACGCCGAGCGCCAGCGCCCGCAGGGTGGGTGCCGGCAGCGCGCCGTGGACGTCCAGCACCTCCTGGAGGGAGGGGCCCGGGATGTACTCCGTGACGAGCCAGGGCCGCGCGTCCTCCGGACCCGCGTCGACGACCGGCGCGGTGTGGAAGCCGCTGACCCTGCGTGCGGCGTCGACCTCCCGCGCGAAGCGGCGGCGGAACGTCGGATCGCCGACGAGCTCCTCCCGTACGACCTTCACGGCGACCTGCCGGGCCCCGGGGGACCGGCCGAGATAGACCGTGCCCATCCCGCCCTCGCCCAGCCGGGCGGTCAGCCGGTACCGGCCCACCTGCTGCGGGTCGTCCCGGCGCAGGGGCTCGTGGGCGATCGGGGACGGCGGCTGCACGGGGGACTGCGGTGACGGGGCGGGATACCGGTCCGCCAGCCGCCAGGCGTCGTCGGCCTCCGCGAGCCGGTGGATGCTCGCCGCCTTGGACTCGCCCTCCGCGCGCAGGATCGCGGCCTGCTTCTCGCCCTCGGCCCTGAGGACCGCGGACTGGCGGATGCCCTCGGCGGTGAGGATCGCGGCGCGCTTGTCACGGTCGGCGCGCATCTGCTTCTCCATCGAGTCCTGGATGGAGGTCGGCGGCTCGATCCCCTTGACCTCGGCGCGGTGGACGCGGACGCCCCATGCGCCGGTGGCCGCGTCGAGGACGCTGCGGAGGCTGCTGTTGATCTCCTCACGGGAGGTGAGGGCCCGCTCCAGGTCCATCCCGCCGACGACGGAGCGGAGGGTCGTCGCCGTGAGCTGCTCGATCGCCTCGGTGTAGCCGGCGACCCCGTAGGTCGCGGCCCGGACGTCGGTCACCTGGTAGTAGACGACGGTGTCGATGTTGACGAAGAGGTTGTCCAGGGTGGACACCGGCTGCGGCGGGAACTCGACGACCTGCTCACGCAGGTCGACCCGGCTCCGGACCCGGTCGAACGGCGGGAACAGCACACTGACTCCGGGGCGCAGCACACGGGTGAACCGCCCGTTGCGCTCCACGACGACCGCCGCCCCCTCGCGGACGATCCGTACGCACAGGGCGGCCACGCCCGCCAGAAGAAGCGGGATCACCACCCAGAGCAGAGTCGCGGCATTCACAGCCCAAGCCCCCCTCGGCCTCAGCACCCCCGAACGTCCAGTCTTTCAGAACTGCCCCGTACGGCACAGGTGTTGACGCTTCAGAAGGGCCGCGATCTCCGTCAGGCCGTGGCGGACCGCGTGGTCGAGGGCCGTGTCGCCGTACGGGTCCGGGAGTTCGGGGTCGGCGCCCGCCGCCAGGAGGAGGGCGACGACGTCCTGGTGCGCGCGGCCGCCCGTACCGAGGATCACGGCCTCCAGGAGGGCCGTCCAGCCCAGCCGGTTGACGTGGTCGACGTCGACGGCCGTCTCCGCGAGGACGGCCCGGACGTAGGCCACGTGGCCCCGCTCGGCCGCCGGGATCAGGGCCGTACCGCCGTAGCGGTTGGTGAGCCCCAGGTCGGGGCCCGCGGGGAGCAGGGTCCGCATCATGGCGACGCCGCCCGTGACGCCGGTGACCAGCCAGGCGCTGTCGTACCGGTCGTCCTGGGCGTTCGGGTCCGCGCCCGCGGCGAGGAGGACCCGGGCCGTGTCGACGTGGTCGTGCCGGGCGGCGTGCAGCAGGGGGGTGCGGCGGCGCCGGTCCCGGGCCTCGACCCGGGCGCCCGCGGCGAGGGCCGCGCGGACGGCCGCGGTGTCACCGTGCGCGGCGGCCGCCAGGAGGGTGTCGTCGAGCGCGTTCATGGGGGCCTCCTCGTGCGGGCGTGGGCGCGGGCGCCGGACCCGCTTCGGGTTACTTGCCGAGGGCGGCGACGCCGGCCTGGGCGAACTTCTCGTCGAGGTCGCCGGAGGGGGCGCCCGCGACACCGATGCCGGCGATGGGCGCGCCCTTGGCGGTCACCGGGGCGCCACCGGCGAGGAACAGGGTGCCGGGGATGTCCTTCAGGGTCGGGGCGTTGGTGAGGCGCTTGGCCAGCTCCGAGGTCGGGGCGTTCCAGGAGACGGCGGTGAACGCCTTCTTCTCGGCCGACTCGTAGGACTGCGGGCCCGCGCCGTCGCCGCGGAGGGTGACGATGGTGTTGCCGTTGCGGTCGACGACGGCGACGGAGACGCGCTGGTTCTCCTTCTCGGCGGCGTCGAGCGTCGCCTGCGCGGCCTTGGTCGCGGCCTCGATCGTCAGGTGGGTCGACTGCTGGAGGTTGTCGTTGCCGGCGTCGGCGCGGACCACGGCGGCGGGGGCGGCGGCCGGGGCCGAGGCGTTCGCGGAGACCGCGCCGAAGGTACCGGCGGCGACGACAGCGGCGGCGGTGGCACCGAAGAGGATCTTCTTCATGAGGAACTCCGTGAGGGTGAGGAGGGCGGAACTGCGAGGAGAAGTGAGCCGAGCCGGGGTGAACCGTGCGAGTGGTCCGTTCCTTCGCTCTGCCCTCCATCCTGTGGCCGGGACCCGGGCCGTACGGTCCACGGTCCGGCTGCCCTCCTCACGCACACTGGAGGACGGCCGGGTCAGCCGATCGGCTGATGCCCCCGTGGTCCCCCCGGGTCAGGATGGACAGATATCCCCAGGTCAGGAAGGTGAGAACGTGGCACGGCCGACGGAGACCGAGCAGGACCCCGACGCCCCCTGGCTGGCGCGGGTCATGCACATCGCCTTCTTCCTCCTCCTCGGCGCCTCGCTCGCCCGCTTCCTGCTGCGCCACCCGTGGGAGGACCGCAGCCCCTGGATCGTCGCCCTCTCCGGCGCCCTCGCCTCCCTCTACCTCCTCGGCCCCGTCGTCGGCACCCGCGCCGCGCCCCGCCGGATCGCCTGGCTGAGCACCGTCGTGGCCGTCTGGATCCTGCTCGTCGTCCTCGCGCCGAGCTTCGCCTGGTGCGCGGTGCCGCTCTTCTACACGGGCCTGCGCACCCTCCCGGCGCGGGCCGCGCTCGGCCTGGTCACGCTGCTCACCGCGTTCGTCGTGTTCGCGCAGGTGCAGCTCGCGCACGGCGGCTGGGACCCGAACCTGATCGTCGCCCCGCCGGCCGTCGCCGCCATCGCCACCGGCGTCTTCGTGTACTCGGACCGGCAGGCGGCCCGCCAGCGGGCGCTCATCGACGACCTCATCCGCACCCGGCGCGAGCTGGCCGCGATCGAGCGCCGCGAGGGCACCCTCGCCGAGCGCCAGCGGCTGTCGATGGAGATCCACGACACCCTGGCGCAGGGCCTGTCCAGCCAGCAGATGCTGCTCCAGGCAGCCGACCGCACCTGGGACAGCGACCCGGCCACCGCCCGCCGCCATGTCCGTACGGCCGAGTCCATCGCCGAACGCAACCTCGCCGAGGCCCGCCGCTTCGTGCACGACCTGGCGCCCGCCGACCTCGCCGAGGGCGGCGGCCTCGAAGAGGCACTGCGCGGCCTCGCGGCCCGCGAGTCGACGGCGTTCCGGGTCGACGGGACCGCCGTCCCGCTCCCCGAACGGGTGCAGTCGGCGCTCCTGCGGATCGCGCAGGGCGCCCTCGCCAACATCCGCGAGCACGCCGGCGCCGACTCCGCCGCGCTGACCCTCACGTACCTCGACGACCAGGTGGTCCTGGACATCGCCGACGACGGCCGCGGTTTCGACCCGGCCGACAGGCCCGGCGGGGTACGGGGCCACGGGCTGCCCGCGATGCGCGTGCGGGCGCAGCAGCTGGGCGGGACCCTGACCGTCGAGTCCACTCCGGGCGAGGGCACGGTGCTCTCGGCCGCGATCCCGCTCCCGAGCGGCCACCCGAACCCAGGCCCGGGCCCCGGCCCGCACCCGCACCCGCACCCGCACCCGCACCCGCACCCGCCGACGAACCCGCCCTCGAACCCGCCCTCCCTGGAGTCCTGATGTCCGTACGGATCCTCCTCTGCGACGACCACGTCGTCGTCCGCGCCGGCCTGCTCGCCCTGCTCGGCAGCACCCCCGACATCGAGGTCGTCGGCGAGGCCGGCAGCGGCGAGGAGGCCGTCGCCATGGCGGCGAAGCTGAAGCCGGACGTCGTCCTGATGGACCTCCAGCTGGGCGCGGGCATCGACGGCGTGGAGGCCACCCGCCTGATCGCGCCCACCGGCGTCCACGTCCTCGTCCTCACCACGTACGACACGGACGCCGACATCACCCGGGCCATCGAGGCGGGCGCCACCGGCTACCTCCTGAAGGCCGAGCGCCCGGAGGAGCTGTTCGCCGCCATCCACGCGGCCGCCCAGGGCCGCACCGCCCTCTCCCCGCCGGTCGCCAGCCGCGTCATGGACCGGATGCGCGGTGCCGCGGGCCCGAGCCTCACGGACCGGGAGCGGGACATCCTGGGCCAGCTGGGGCGGGGCCTCGGCAACCGCGAGATCGCGCGGGCCCTGTTCATCAGCGAGGCGACGGTGAAGACCCACCTCGGCCGCATCTACGCGAAGCTCGGCGTCGACACGCGCGCGGGCGCCGTGGCGGTCGCGAAGGAACGGCGCCTGCTGCCGTAGGCGCGCGCCGCCCCGGGCACACGCCGCCCCGGGCACGCGCTGCCCCGGGCACACGCCGCCGCAGGACACGCAGCCGCAGGCACACGCAGCCGTAAGCCGCGCTTCGTGCGCACCCGGGGGTCCGCCACTGCTACTGTGCGTTGCCGTTCGACAGCACGGTGTCATGCCTCAGGCCCGGTCAGTCCAGTGGGAGCGCACGTGAAGCTCGCGATCGTCGGCGGCGGACCCGCCGGCCTCTACCTCTCGATCCTGCTGAAGCGGCAGGACCCCGCCCACGAGATCACCGTGTACGAGCGGAACCCCGAGGGTTCCACGTACGGCTGGGGTGTGACGTACTGGGCCGGGCTCCTCGACAAGCTGCGCGCGGGCGACCCCGAGTCCGCGGCCGCCGTCGCCGAGGCTTCGGTGACCTGGACCGACGGGGTCGCGATCGTCCGCGACGAGCGCACCGTCCACCGGGGCGACGCGGGCTTCGGCATCGGCCGGCGGCGGATGCTGGCGCTGCTCGCCGACCGGGCCCGAGAGCTCGGCGTACGCGTCGCGTTCGAGCACGACGTCGCGGGCCCGGACGCGCCCGAGCTGGCCGAAGCGGACCTGGTGGTCGCCGCCGACGGCGTCAACAGCGTGCTCCGCGAGGCCCGCCCCGAGCACTTCGGCAGCGCGGTCACGAGCGGCCGCAACCAGTACATCTGGCTCGGCACCACCAAGGTGTTCGACTCCTTCAGCTTCGCCTTCAAGGAGACCGCGCACGGCTGGATCTGGTGCTACGCCTACGGGTTCAGCGGCGAGCGTTCGACCTGCGTCGTCGAGTGCTCCCCGGAGACCTGGACGGGCCTCGGCCTCGACACGCTCGGCGAGGCCGACGGCCTCCGCCTCCTGGAGAAGCTGTTCCACGACCTCCTCGACGGCCACGAGCTGATCGGCCGCGACCGGGCCGACGACACCGCCCAGTGGCTCACCTTCCGCACCCTCACCAACCGGGTCTGGCACCACGGCAACGTCGTCCTCCTCGGCGACGCCGCCCACACCACGCACTACTCGATCGGCGCGGGCACGACCCTGGCCCTGGAGGACGCGCTGGCCCTGGCGGACGCGCTGCGCGCGCACACCGACCTGGACACGGCCCTCACCACGTACGGGAAGCGCCGCCGCGCCGAGCTCGTCTCCGCGCAGAGCGCCGCCCGCTACAGCGCCCAGTGGTACGAGAACCTCCCGCGGTACATGCGCCTGGAGCCGGCCCGGATGTTCGCGCTCCTGGGGCAGCGCCACTCGCCGCTGCTCCCCCACATCCCGCCGCAGCTCTACTACCGGATCGACCGGGCCGCCGAGCAACTGGAGCCGCTGCGCCGTCTCAAGCGCTGGCTGGGCCCGCGGGTGGCGCGCGCGGTGCACGGCCGCCGCTGAGCGCCCCTCACCCGTCCCGGCGGTGGACCGCGACCAGGGCCACCGCCACCGCCGAGGCGCACGTGGCGCGCCTCTTCACCGAGCGGGACGCCCGCGACCGGGCGGCCGGTGATCCTCGCGTACGAGGTGGGCCCGGCGCCGTGACACCATCGGTTCCGTGCTCGACATCGGCTACTCCCTCTCCCGTCGCTTCCCCGACCCGCCGCAGACCGACTACCGCCACGCGGACGTCCACGCCCTGCGTCACGACCTGTTCTGCGGGGACGTGTACCTCGCCGACACCAAGACGGACCGAGAGGTCTCCACAGCCTGGGGATGGGTGCCGGTCCTCGACTTCGCCTGGGCCCTGTGCGACATCGTCGAGCAGATCGACCAGGACCCGCGCGGCAACCGCGCCTCCCAGCCGCAGTACGCCGAGCTGGACTTCACCGAGTCCTCGGACCGCATGCTCTTCGAGCGCCGCTTCGGCTGGGTGGACGTCGAGGCCGACTGGATGCCGGGCGACGAGCCGCCGATCACCTTCAACCACAAGGTGCTGCGCCGCGAGGCCCGCGACTTCCTGCACGACCTGATCGCCGACCTCACGGACATGCACGAGGGCCTCGCCGACAACCCGGCCATCTGGTCCCTCCAGGCCCGCTTCCCCCGCCTGCCCTGACCCCAACGGCCCTGACCCAGGCAGCCCGCTTCCCCCGGCCCGCCCTGCCCCGGGCGCACAAACCCTGCCCTGCCCCCCCCTGAGCACAGCCCTGCCCCCCAGAGCGCAGCCCCCCCCCTGAGCGCAGCCCTGGCCGCGAGCCGGGCGCACCAACCCCCTACTCCTCCACCCGCACCCCCAGCTGCGCCGCGAGCACCGGCGCCAGGTCGAGGAGCTGGGCCGTCGAGATCACCGCGCCCGCGAGCGACTCGACCCCGCGCGCGATCTCCAGCCGCTGGACGCCTCTCAGGTCCACGTCCTTGAGCCGCGCCCCGCTGAAGTCCACGCCCGTGAGCACGCAGTCCACGAACTCCACCCGTTCGAGCCGGGCGCCCCCGAAGTCGGGCTCGCTCAGCACGCACCCCTCGAAGACGACGTCCTTGAGCTTCGCCGACCGCAGGTTCAGGTAGTCGCTCTTCCCTCCCCGTACGACCACCCTCTCCAGCACCGCCCCGTGCAGCTGCGCCCCGCCGAGCCGCGCGTCCACGAGCTCCACGTCCCGCAGCTGCGCCCCGGCGAGGACGGTCCCCACCCCCCGTACGCCCGTGAGCACCGAGTCGAGGAAGCGGGCCCCCGTCAGCCGCGCCTCGTCGAGCCCGCAGTCGCGCAGCGCGCAGTCCAGGAACCGCGCGCCCTCCCCCGACTGGCCCGTGAGGTCGAGCCCGGTCAGTTCGAGTCCGTCGTAGTCCCCGTCCGGTTCGAGCCCTCCCCCGTACGGCTCCAGGGGAGGCAGCCGCAGCTCAGGGCGCCGCGCCCCCGCGACCGCCGTCTTCTTCTTCCGAGTCGTCGCCATGCCCCCATGGTGATGTACGCCACTGACAACGCCCCGATGTCACGAACGCGCCCCCGCCTCTCGTCCTGCTTGCGAGACCGGACACGGGGTCGGCGGGAGCCGGCCCGATCGAGAGGGAGAGCGTCATGCGGAAGCTCACGATCATCGGCGGCGGGTTCGCCGGACTGACCGCGGCCATCACCGCCGCCGAGGCGGGCGTCAAGGTGACCGTCCACGAGGCGCACCGGACCCCCGGTGGCCGCGCTCGCACCGCCGAGGGCCCGTACCTCACCAACGAGGGCCCGCACGCGCTCTACGCCGGCGGCCCGCACTGGACCTGGCTCAAGCAGCGCGGCCTCCTCGGCGAGCTGGCCCCGCTGCCGGTCTCCGAGGCCCTGCGGCTCCGCTTCCACCGCGGCGGCGCCCTGCGCCGGACCCCGCCGTTCGGCATGCTGCGCCAGTCCCTCCGGGACGCCGGACAGGCCCCCGTGGACGTCGACTTCCGCACCTGGGCCACCGGTCTCGTGGGCGAGCGGGCGGCACACGCCGCCGCCTCGTACGCGGCGGTCGCGACCTTCCACCACGACCCGGGCGCGCTCTCCGCCCGCTTCGTGCAGGAGCGGCTCCACCGGGCCACCTCCGTGCCGCCGGAGGCGCACTTCGTCCGGGGCGGCTGGGGCCGGCTGATCGAGCGGATGATCGCGCGCGCGTGGGAGACGGGCGTACGGATCGAGACGTCGTCCCGTGTCGACGGCCTCGACGCCCTGCCGCCCGGCGAGGGGCCCGTGATCGTCGCGACCGCCCTGCCGGCCGCCGCCCGGCTGCTCGGCGACCCGTCGCTGACGTGGGAGAGCGGCCGCACGGTCCTGTTCGACCTGGCCCTGCGGACCCGGAAGGGCGATCCGTTCGTGGTCTCGGACCTGGACGCGCCGGGCTGGATCGAGCGCTTCACGGCCCAGGACCCCACGCTCGCCCCGGCCGGGGTGCAGTTGATCCAGGCCCAGCTGCCGATCGGTCCCGGCGAGTCGAAGGCGGACGGCGTGGCCCACGCCGAACGGCTCCTCGACCTCGGCTTCCCGGGCTGGCGCGAGCGGACGGTGTGGCGGCGGGACTCCCTGTGCCAGGGACGTACGGGAGCGGTCGACCGGCCCGGCACGACCTGGCGCGACCGGCCGGCCGTCGACCGGGGCGACGGGGTGTACCTGGTGGGCGACCAGGTGGCGGCGCCCGGTGTGCTCGCGGAGGTGTCGTTCACGAGCGCGGTGGAGGCGGTGTCGCTGGCGCTGCGCTCGGATCGAGGTGTCCTGCGGAAGGGGCTTGACCTCAAGCATGCTTGAGGTCGGAGGCTGTTCCTCGTCGGACCACGACCACCCACACGACGAACGGGGAACACCATGCACGCCATCCGCCTCCACGCGTTCGGCCCCGCCGAGAACCTCACGTACGAGGAGACCCCCGACCCCGTACCGGGCCCCGGCCAGGTCCGCGTCAAGGTCGCGGCGGCCGGCGTGCACCTCCTCGACACCGCGCTCCGGCAGGGGATGACGGGCCCGTTCCCGGCACCCGCCGAACTGCCCACGATCCCGGGGCGCGAGGTCGCCGGCACCGTCGACGCGCTCGGCGAGGGCACCGACCCGGCCTGGCTCGGCAGGCGGGTCGTCGCCCACCTCGGCATGAACCCCGGCGGATACGCCGAGCTCGCCGTCACCGACGCCGCCCGGCTCCACGCACTTCCCGACCACCTCGGCGAGGCGGAGGCCGTCGCCATGATCGGCACCGGCCGCACCACCCTGGGCATCCTGCAGTTCACCGAACTCGGCCCCGACTCGGTGGCGATCGTGCCCGCGGCGGCCGGCGGCATCGGCACGCTGCTCGTCCAGTACGCCAAGAACGCCGGCGCCACCGTCGTCGGCCTCGCCGGCGGCCCGGCGAAGGTCGCCCTCGTCGAGGAGAACGGCGCTGACCTCGCCGTCGACTACAAGCGGCCCGACTGGCCGGAGAAGGTCCGCGCCTACCTGGGCGAGCGCACGGCCACCGTCGTCTTCGACTCGGTCGGCGGCGACACCGGCCGCGCTGCCGTCGACCTCCTCGGCAAGGGCGGACAGCACGTCGTCTTCGGCTGGTCGGGCGCCGGACTCCACGACGGCGAGCCGCTCACCTACACACCGGAGGAACTCGCCGCGCGCGGCATCACGTCGGACTCCGTCCTCGGCCCCGTCATGCTCCAGAAGGCGGGCGGCGACGTCCGCAACCTCGAACTCGCCGCCCTGGCCGCGGCGACCGCGGGCACCCTCCGCCCGGCGGTCCACCGCTTCCCGCTGTCGGACGCGGCGGGCGCGCACCGCGCCCTGGAGACGCGCGGCACGACGGGCAAGGTGGTCCTGATCCCGTAGGAGGTCCCGCGCCGATCAGACGGGCACCAGGACCCTCTGATCCGTCAGGCGCCGGGACCCCCGGAAACGTCAGGCACCAGGACCCCCCGATCCCTCAGACGGCCGCCCCGACCACATCCCAGGAGTGCGCCTTGTACTCCTTCAGGAAGTCGGGGTGGTCCTCCCACATCCGGGCGACGGAGCGCAGCACGTCCCAGTTGTGCTCCAATGCCTGGTCCACCACCTGCCGCAGCTCGGGCGCCGACTCCCGCTTCTCCACGAGCCCGTTGACGGCGGAGGCGGCCTGCACGGTGTACCGCGCGGCACGCAGGGCCCGGGAGGTGTCGTCCATCCCGAACCCGTGGTCCCTCCCGTTCGCCGGGTCGAAGAGCGGCGTCAACCGCGCCTCGATGAACGCCGTGATCCGCTGAAACCGCTCCGCAATATCCGTATCCATGCCCCCTTTCCTACACCCCCGCCCCACCCAGCCCGGCCAGCGCCCCGTCCGTCAGCCGGTACACCGTCCACTCGTCCTGCGGGCGGGCGCCGAGGGACTCGTAGAAGTCGATCGACGGCTTGTTCCAGTTCAGTACGGACCACTCCAGGCGCTCGTACCCGCGCTCGACGCAGATCCGGGCCAGTTCCGTGAGCAGCGCCTTGCCGTGGCCGCCGCCGCGCACCTCCGGGCGGACGTACAGGTCCTCCAGGTAGATGCCGTGCACCCCGCGCCAGGTCGAGAAGTTGAGGAACCAGATCGCGAAGCCGACGACCTCGCCGTCCTCGGTCTCGGCGACGTGCGCGAAGGCGGCGGGGCGCTCGCCGAAGAGGGCCTCCTGGAGCTGCTCGGGGGTCGTACGGACCTCGTCGAGGGCCTTCTCGTACTCCGCGAGGTCACGGACGAGGGCGTGGATGACGGGGACGTCGGCAGGCGTGGCGATACGGATCATGGGGCAAGCCTGCCTCGGCCGCACCGGTCCTGGCCAGGGGGTTCCGCCGCTCCGGCGGCCGCCTCACGCGTGAGGGGTTCCTCCGGTCCGGCGGGCACCCCAAGCCCGAGAGCCTCCGCCGGACCCGGCGGCCGCCTCAGCCCCGCGCGGCCCGCAGGATCCGCGCCACCTCCACCTGCTCCGCGTCCAGCCCCGGCTCCCCGTCCTCCACATCCCACAGCCCGTTCTGCAGCACCCGCCCCAGCGTCCACGCCACGGCCCGCTGCCGGTCGCCGACGACCTCGGCGAGGAGGTCGAAACGCCACAGCACGTCGGCCGGGTCGAAGCGGTCCATCAGGGCCGGCAGCAGGTCGAAGCCCGGGTCGCCCGCGAGCGGCTTGGGGTCGATCGCCAGCCACGGTTCGCGCTCGGCCGCGAGGACGTTGTCGAGGTGCAGGTCCCAGTGGAGCAGCCGGTCGCCCGGTTCCCCCGCCACCTCGCGCACGGCCGCCGCGCAGTCCCGCAGCACCGCCGCGTCCTCCGCGCCCAGGCGGCCGACCGCGTCCGGCACGTCCGCGAGCATCCCGGCCGCGATGTCGCCGAGCCCCCGCATCCCCTCCGGCGCCGGCAGCGCCACCAGCCGGGCGAGCAGCCCCGCGACGACGCCCATCGCCTCCCGCGTGTCGGCGACGGAGCTCAGCGGCCGGGCCTCGTCGAGCCGTTCGAGGAGCATCGTCCCCGTACCGGCGTCGTGGTCGAGGAGCCGCACGACACCGCCGCCGTCCCAGACGCGCAGCCCGACCGGCTCCCCCTCGGTCTCCTCGTCGAGGATCTGCATCTTCAGTGCGGCCGGCGTACCGTCCGCGACCCGCTCGACGGGCAGCACCAGCGACGCCATGCCGTACATGGAAGGCCCCGTGACCCGCAGCCCCCACCGGTCGAGGAACTCCTCGGCCTGCTCCGGCAGCGCGGCGACGAACGCCCGCCCTGCCTCTCCGTTGTACTTCACCTGAGACGCGACGAGTTGGTCCGGTACGTGAATCACCCCACGACCCTAGACACCCGCGTCGCGCAGCGCCTCCGAGAATCGGGCCGCGTCGTACAGGGCGTCCCCGCCCGGCAGCGCCGACCCGTCCACCAGGACGGTCGGCGTGCCGCCCACGCCCGAACCCTCGAAGGCCTTCTCGGAGTCCGCCACCCACCGCTGGTACGCGTTCTCCCGTACGGCCCGGTCGAAGGCCGCGCTCCGCAGCCCCTCCACCCCGTCCGCGATCCGCAGCAGATGCTCGACGGAGAAACCGTCCCGGGCCCCGGAGCCCGGCTGGGAGGCGAAGAGCGCCGCCTGGAACGAGGCGAACCGGCCCGGCCCCGCCTCCACCGACGCCCGCAGCGCGTTCGCGGCCCGCGCCGAGGCCGTACCGCCGGTCCGGTCGTCGAGGAAGGAGGCGACGACGTACTCGACCTTCACCGTGCCCGCCGCCGCCTCCTCCGCGAGGACCGTCCCGCCGCTCGCCTCGAACTTCGCGCAGTAGCCGCACCGGGGATCGACGTACACCGTGACCGTGTGCGGAGCCCTCGCGTCACCGACGACGATCTTCGTACCCTCCACGGCCGCGGGAAGCCTCGCGAGCACGTCCGCCTGCCCCTCGGGAGCCACCGTCACCACGGCGGCCGTCGACGCCCCGCCCTCCGAACACCCCACCGCCGCAAGGCCGATGAGACCTGCCGAGACAGCCGCGGCGACCAGCCGCCGGGTCCTGCGTACGGGCATGGGAGAGTCCTTCCGGAACGACGGAATCCGTGGCGGCCACGCGTGCGCCGTCCACCCTCGAAACTAGGCCGGGCCCCGTACGGGAATCGCCGCCGAAGGACCCGTATCCACAGGACCAAGGCCCCCGGTAACCTCCCGCCCACGCACCCGGAAGAGGGATACACATGAGTACGGTCAACGGCGGCATCTCGTTCTGGTACGCGCAGGACGGCGCGCCCGATCCCCGCGAACCGCTCCCCGGCGACACCACCGCCGACATCTGCATCGTCGGCGGCGGCTACACGGGCCTGTGGACCGCCTACTACCTCAAGAAGGCCGTCCCCTTCCTCAACATCACCGTCCTCGAGGCGAAGTTCTGCGGATACGGCGCCTCCGGCCGCAACGGCGGCTGGCTCTACAACGGCATCGCCGGCCGCGACCGCTACGCCGCACTCCACGGCCACGAGGCCGCCGTCCGCCTCCAGCAGGCCATGAACGCCACCGTCACCGAGGTCCTCGACGTCTGCGACACCGAGAAGATCGAGGCCGACCAGCACCGCGGCGGCGTCCTCGAGGTCGCCCTCTCCCCCGCCCAGCTGGCCCGCCTCAGGGACTTCCACGCGGTCGAGATCGCCTTCGGCGAGACGGACCGGGAGATGTACGGCGCCCGCGAGACCTCCGACCGCATCCGCGTCACCGGCGCCGTCGGCTCCTCCTGGACCCCGCACGGCGCCCGCCTGCACCCGGTGAAACTGGTGAAGGGCCTCGCCGCCGCCGTCGAGGCGCTCGGCGTCACGATCCACGAGTCGACCCCGGTCACCGAGATCAAGCCGAAGCACGCGGTCACCCCGTACGGCACGGTCCGCGCCCCGTACATCCTCCGCTGCACCGAGGGCTTCACGGCCTCCCTCGCCGGCCAGCGGCGCACCTGGCTGCCGATGAACTCCTCGATGATCGCCACCGAGCCGCTCACCGAAGCGCAGTGGGAGTCGATCGGCTGGAACGGCCGCGAGACCCTCGGCGACATGGCGCACGCCTACATGTACGCCCAGCGCACCGCCGACGGCCGCATCGCCCTGGGCGGCCGGGGAGTCCCGTACCGCTTCGGCTCGAAGACCGACAACGACGGCCGCACCCAGCCGCAGACCATCGAGGCGCTCCGCGACATCCTGGTCCGCTTCTTCCCCCAGCTTGCGGGGGTACGCGTGGACCACGCCTGGTCCGGCGTCCTCGGCGTCCCGCGCGACTGGTGCGCCACGGTCACCCTGGACCGCTCGACGGGCCTGGGCTGGGCGGGCGGCTACGTCGGCTCGGGCGTCGCCACGGCGAACCTCGCGGCCCGCACCCTGCGCGACCTCATCCAGCAGGACTCGGGCCAGTCGGGCCCGACCGACCTCACGGCCCTCCCCTGGGTGAACCACAAGGTCCGCAAGTGGGAACCCGAGCCGCTGCGCTGGCTGGGAGTGCAGACGATGTACGCGGCCTTCCGGGGCGCGGACCGCCGCGAGGCGACGGGCCACGCGGCGACGACGGACAGGGTGGCGATCCTGGCGAACCGCCTGAGCGGCCGCTGAGGACGCTTCCCGGCGAACGGCCTGAGCGGTCCTGAGGACGCTTCCCGGCGAACCGCCTGAGCGGCCGCTGAGAGCGGGAGGAGACGAGGAAGGACACGCCGTCCCTCCCCGCCCCCCTCCCCGCCCCTCCCCCGTTCACTCCACGTCGATGCCGAAGTCCCCGACGAGCTCCTCGAGCCCGCCCCGGTACCCCTTGCCGCCGAGGACGAAGTCCCAGTCGCCGCCGGCGCGCCGCCGGAAGGAGCCGAGGACGAGCGCGGTCTCGCCGGGGCGGCCGTCGGAGACGACGAGCCGGTCGAGCTCGGCGCCGGAGTCGTCGCGCAGCCGGACGCCTGCGTCGGTGAACCCGCCGAGGTCGGCGTCCGGATTGACCTCGGGGTCGACGGCGGCGACGAGCACGAGCCGGTCGGCGGACGGCGGCAGGGCGTCGAATCCGACCCGGACGGCGGCCCGGTCGCCGGGCGGGGCGGCGACCATGGTGACGGAACCGTCCGGCGTGGAGGGGTTGTTGAAGAAGACGAACCACTCGTCGCCGAGCACCCGCTGACCGGAACAGACGAGCGCGCAGACGTCGAGGGCGGCGGACCCGGCCCAGTCCATCCCGAGGAGGTTGAAGTCGGCGTCCGCCTCGGCGGTGGGGGCGGCGCCGGGCGCGGCCGCCACGGGTGACGCGGGCGGCGACGCGGGGGCGGTCCCGGACCCCAACCGCCCGCGGAGACCGTGCTGATGCAGCAGATCGACGAGCTCGACGCCGGAGATCAGGGTCAGCGGTTTGCCATTGGCGAAGGTGTAGGAGCCGGGCCCGAACCCGGACGTGGTGACGAGGACGCCCTTGTTGGCGCCTGCGCTCTGCACGGTGCCGAAGAGATCGCGTACCGCGGAGGGCGGGACCGTGTTCCGGTACCGCTTCACCTGGACGAGGATCGACCCGCCGCTGATGGGGTCGGGGTCGAGCGCCTCGACGTCGACGCCGCCGTCGTTGGACCGCTGGGTGGTGACGGCCTGCAGGCCCCGGGCCCGGAAGAGCTGGGCGACGAGCCCCTCGAAGGCGATCGGGTCCATGGCGAGCAGATCGGGCTCGTCGCCGTCCCCCTGCACGACGACCTCGACGCCGACCTGCTCGGGGGTCCACAGGGGGGCGACGGCCACGCGTTCGTCGGGCTTGGCGGAGAGCCGCCCGCCGAGAGCGCCGGTCACGCACTCCACGGCCCCGACGAACTCCAGGTTGAGCCGCTCGAAGACGTCCCGCCCGACGGCGACGGAGGCGACGCACACGCGCCCGGCGAGCCCGGTGGCGGGATCGACGCCACCGACGTACCCGTTGAGGGTGACGGCCTCCAGGGCGCCGGAGCGGTCGGCGCGGAACAGCTCGTGCAGGGCGAGGAGAACGCTCTGCGCGAGCACGTCGCGATAGAGGGCCCGCCGCTGGGTGACGGGCCGGGGAACGTCCTTCTCCTGATCGGTACCGGAGAGGTACTTCACGCCCTTGGCCTCGGGGACGACCTCGTACCCGGGCAGGTCCCAGTCGAGCACGAGGCGGCGCCGGCCGCGCTCGTACGCGGCGGACACCTCGCGGGGAAAGCCCTCGGGCCAGGCGGTGGAGGCGAAGAGCACGGCGGAGAAGAACTCGACGACGGTCTCGGGCTCCCCGCCGCCGAGGGCGACCTCGGTCCCGGCGACCCCGCGGTTGTGCGCGCGTATCTCGGCGAGCCGCGTTGCGGCCCATTCGTCGTACGCCTGCCGGTAGGCGGCGAGTTGCTCGACGCGCCGCGCTTCGGCGGCCTGGGCGGCGTACCAGTCGCGCTCGAACCGGGCGCGCGCGTCCTGCTCGGCCTGGGCCCGCCCGGAGGCGGTCCACGCGGCCTCGGGCTGGTAGAACCGCTGATCGGGCATGGGTACGGGCTCCCCGAGGGGCCCGGGCGAGAACGGCTCGACGGTCTCGGACCTCCGCAGCCCGTCGACGCTGAAGGCGGGTGCCCGGCACCCGGCGGCCAGCAGCCCTTCGAGCACCTGCACGCGCGCGTCCAGCTCCTGGGTCCGCCGCAGGGCGTCGGCCTCGCGCCGCTGCCGGTAGGCGGCCTTCTGCTCCCGCTGCATCCGGGCGACGTCCCGCTCGTACGCCCGTTGCACCCGCTCGGCGTCCCGCTGCTGCCGCAGCACGGCCTGGTGCTGTCCCTCCCGCTGCCGCTGCGCCACCCGCTGCTGCTCGGCCCACACCCCGATCAGCCCCCCGGAACGCCGCCCCATCAGCCCCACCCCTCCCGCAGAACACCCCAGCCACCAGTACGCCCCCGTAACGCCCAAGTGTCCCGGACCGCCCGCCCCGACAACACACGAACGCACGACCAGCCGACCGAAGTCGCCGACGCCCGCACACCGTCGCCCGCCGACGACCGGCAACGACCGGCACCCGCATCACCACACGCACCCGCCCGGTCACTCTCCGCTAGGATCGCGGGCGTTGTCGTCGCCACAGCCCGAGCGCGGCGGACCGAGAAGGGGCACCCCATGGCCATCATCGTGACGTTCGACCTGCCCGGCGCCGGACAGGAGCTCTACGACACGGTCATCGACCGCGTGACCGACGGCCGGGGCTTCACGCGGTTCGCGGACGTACGGGACCCGGGCCTCATCTCGCACGCGGCGGGACCGTTCGAGGGAGGGTTCCGCGTGACGGAGGTCTGGGAGAGCGCGGAGGCCCTCGAAGCCCACGCGAAGACCTTCGGCCCGATCCTCTCCGACCTCGGCTACGCCGGCCTGCAGCCCACGATCATTCCGGCACACAACGTCGTCGTGCGGTAGGAGAGGACGGGCCGCCGGCTCAGCTTGAGATTTAACCTTGTGTGATCGTCGGGTGTGTGGTGTGTTCACCCACATGGGGATTTCCCGGACATGGTGACGACCTCCGTTTCACGCTG
>NZ_JBHTSA010000084.1:0-36985 GCF_042795405.1 Streptomyces sp. NPDC056480
GCCCCCACCCCCGCCCCCACCCCCCGGGCGGGCCGGCCCCCCCCCCCCCCGGGGCGCCCCCCCCCTTCCCGCATGCCGGGCCCGACGCGCCGGCTACGGCCGGCCCGCGGGCTTCGGGTCCGCCGGAGGCTCCGCCCCGGGCTTCGGAACGGCACCCGGAACGGCACCCGGCTTCGGAACGGCCCCCGGCTTCGGACCGCCTCCGGACGGCCGCACCGCCCCCGGCTCAGGTTCCGGTGCCGCGCCCGGCCCGGTGACCGACGGCGCCACCGGCGAGGGGGTGGGCGTGACGGGGGACGTGCTGACGTCCGGAGGCCGGGCGGGCGGCGCCGGGGCGGGGGAGACCGTGCCGGCGGGCACCAGGAGGAGCAGGTAAGCGGCCGCCACGGCCGCCGCGGCGGCGACGGTCCCCAGCGACGCGAAGGCGACTCCGCGCACCCGCCGCAGTCCCCAGCTCCGCCCCTCGGGAGGCTCGTCACGGCGCAGGTCCCGGTAGGTGACGAGGGCCGCGCGCGCGGCGAGCGCGGCCCGCAGCCGCTCCTCGGTGACGGTGAGGGGGTCCTCGGCACGCGGCCTCATCGGCCCGCCTCCAGCTTCTTCTCCAGGGCGTCGAGCGCGCGGCTCGCGGTCGACTTCACCGTGCCGCGCGAGAGCCCGAGCGTCTGCGCGATCTGCGCCTCGGTCAGCTCCGACCAGTAGCGCAGGACGAGGACCTCGCGCTGGCGCCGGGTCAGCCGCGCGAGCGCGTCGAGCACGTGCCGGTGCTCCTCGGCGAGCAGCAGCCCCTCGTCGACGGGCGGCTCGGACACCGGGTGGGGTGGGGTGTACGCGCGCGCGGTGCGGCGCCTGCGCAGCACGGAACGGGCGGCGTTGACCACGGCGGTGTGCAGGTACGCGCCCGGATCCTGGAGCCCGCGCAGGGAGGTGCCGTACGTCCGGCACACGGCGGCGAAAGCGTCCTGGACGACGTCCTCGGCGGTGTGCAGGTCGTCGACGAGGAACAGCGCGAGCCGCACCATGTCGAGCCGCCGGGCCCGGTACAGCTCGGTGAGGGTGGGCGGCGGCCCCTGGTCCTCCGGGGCGTCCACCGCACGCAGATGCCTTCCCCGTACGGCCCCGGGGGCGTCGCCGACCCGGGTCCGGGTCCGGGGCATACGGGCGAGCAGCCGGGCCCACCAGGGCGACGGCCGGTCCGGGTGTCCGGGTACGGGCATGGCGTACGACAACTGCACGGTCCTCGATCCGTTGCGGGGCGGAGGGGGTGGCCCGGCCGGACCTGCGCAAGCCCGGCCGGGCCACCCGCTCCTCGGTGCTACCGCGCGCTGCTACTTCTGGACGCGGGGCGCGGCACCGGCCGGAGCCGGGGCGGGCGCGGGGGCGGCCGTCGGCTTGACCGCCTGGGCCGGGGCGGGGCGAGCGCCTTGGTCGACGGCGGGCGCGGGCGCGGGTGCGGGCGTGGGTGCGACGGCAGGGCCGGGCTTGCCGGGCGAGACGACCTTCGGGGCGACGCCCGGGGCCGGGGCGGCGACGGGCTTGACCGCCGGGGCGGGCGTGCCGGGCGCGGCGGCCTTCGGAACGGCCTTCGGGGCGACGGCCGGCGCGGGGGCGGCCGCCGGAGCCGCCGGGGCCGCGTTCGGGACCGAGACCTTCGGTGCGGCCGGCGCGGGCTGCGGACCGGAGTCGGCGATGGCCTGCGCGACGAAGCCGCCGCCACCGAGGAGGAGCGCGGCACCGGTGACGACGCCCAGGATGCGGGGGCGGGGGCGGAAGTTCCGCTTGGCGTGGCTGGACATGGGGTTC
Source organism: Streptomyces sp. NPDC056480 (assembly GCF_042795405.1). Taxonomy (NCBI): domain Bacteria; kingdom Bacillati; phylum Actinomycetota; class Actinomycetes; order Kitasatosporales; family Streptomycetaceae; genus Streptomyces; species Streptomyces sp. NPDC056480. The sequence goes on from NZ_JBHTSA010000084.1 coordinate 1,801, forward strand.
TCCCGAGAAAGGGACGGACACGGTCGGGTGGATCGGTGTGAAGGGCGCCTTCACACCACCAGACGTGCGTCACCGGGCGAGGTTGCGACCGAGCTCGAGAAAGTTTCCGGGGCGGTGCGGGGCGGGGAGGGGAGGGGAAGGGGCGGGGAGGGGCAGGGACGGCCCGCTCCGTACGCCGACCCGGGCCCCGCTCCGTACGCCGACCCGGGCCCCGATTCGGGCGCGCCCCCGGACCCGTACGCCGGTCCCGGGGCCCGATCCGCCGGACAGCCCTAGTCGCCCAGCAGGCGCCATGCCGTCAGGGCCACGCGTGCCCGGGTCAGGCCGGTCGGGGTGGTGAGGTCCACGGACAGGGCTCTGCCGATCAGGTCGATGCGGCGGGCCACGCTGCTGTGGTGCAGGTGCAGCAGGTCGGCGGCCCGGCGCAGCGACCCCGCCGCGCAGTACGCCTCCAGCGTGTCCAGCGTGTCCGCGGTCTCGCGGGCCTCGCGGGCTTCCCGAGTCTCGCGGGCCTCGCGGGTCTCCCGAGTCTCCCGGGCCTCGCGGGTCTCCCGAGTCTCCCGGGCCTCGCGAGTCTCCCGGCTTTCACGGGTCTCCCGAGTCTCCCGGGTCTCTTCCGCGGGCTTCGCCGGGTCCCCGGCCACCCGGACGAGCGCCGCGACGTCGGGGTTGCCGCGCAGCACCTCCCTCGGCACCTCCGCGAGCAGCGCCAGCGCGCCCAACTCCGCGTGGTCGAGGACGGGTTCACGCGCGGTGGTGAGACGCAGGGCGGTGCGGGCCTCCCGCCACGCCAGGTCGGGCCCGTCCGCCGCGCCGATCCCCGCGCGCACGCCCGAGGGGAACCGGGTCCGGTCCACGGCCGAGGCCAGGATCACGCCGACCCCGCCGATCCGCGCCGCCTTCACGGGCCGGCCGGGGCAGACGGCTCCGCCCACCCGGTCGAGCGGCAGTCGCGGCGACCGTACGGCGGCCACCCGGACCGGCGCCCCGGCGGCGAACCCGAGGAGCCGCAGCGCCCGCGCGCGGGCCGCCTCGTCGGTCTCGGCACTGATGACCAGCTCGACGAGCGCGGGGTCCGCCATGGTCGTACGGGCCGGACCGTACCGTTCGACGGCCCCCGCCACGGCGAGGGCCAGCCGGTCGAGCAGCACCTCGTCGAGCGGGCCGGCCGGGCCGGACCGCTCCAGCCACACCGTGCCGATCTCCTCCTCGTCGAGGACGACCGGGACCGTACCGGACGCGGGCCCCGCCGGGCCGGGGGCCTCGCGGCCGTCGGGCGCTACGCGGATCGTCCGCCCGGTGCCGTGGAGTCCGACGCCGGTGACGCACTCGGCGAGACCGGCCGAGGCCCTGGCGAGCGCGGGAAGGTCCACGCGCCTGCGCATCAGGGTGTCGTAGAACGCGACGATGCGGAGCGCGCCGTCGACGTACGGATCGAGTCCAGACAGCCGTACGGCCAAAGCCTCCATGCCAGCAGGATAGGAGGAGGGGTGCGCGGGCCGCGGGCGCCGATCGGCGCGCGATCGGCCCCCGATGCCCGACGGACGGCGGACGACCCGGCGAGGGCGGCTCCCCGAGGATGACCGTCATGGACCCCGAACTCGAAGCCTTCGTACCGTTCTTCCCCCGCACCGACCTCACCGACCCGGTCGCCGCGCGGGAGAGCTTCGCCCGACTGGCCGCCGCCGTACCGGCCCCCGACACCACGGACATGGAGGTCGAGGACCGCACGGTTCCCGCCGACCCGCCCGTGCCAGTACGGGTCTACCGCCCGCACGGGGCCCGGGGCGCCGTCGTCTGGCTGCACGGCGGCGGTTTCCTCATGGGCGACCTGGACACCGAACACCCGTGGGCCGGCCGGATCGCGGCCTCCTCCGGCGCGGTGGTGGTCTCGGTGGGCTACCGGCTCGCCCCCGAACACCCCCACCCGGCCGCCCTGGACGACGCGTACGCCGTGCTGGAGTGGGCCGTGGGCCACGCCGCCGAACTCGGCGTCGAGCCGGACCGCATCGCGATCGGCGGCCACAGCGCCGGCGCCAACCTCGCCGCCGCGGTGACCCTGCGGGCCCGCGACCGGCAGGGGCCGCCGATCCGCTTCCAACTGCTCAACCAGCCGGGGCTCGACGACCGGCAGGACTCGTGGTCGGCGGTGAACTTCACCGACACGCCGTGGTTCTACCGGGCGAAGGGCCTGGCCTCGTGGCAGCACTACCTGGGCGGTGGCCCCGCGACCCCGTACGCGGCCCCGGCCCGTGCCGAGGACCTGACCGGCCTGCCGCCGGCCTACCTCGCCACCGCCGAGTTCGACCCGAACCGCGACGAGGGCCTCGCGTACGGGCTGCGCCTGCTCCAGGCGGGGGTGTCGGTCGAGATCCACCAGTGGCCGGGCACCTTCCACGGTTCGCAGGCGCTGCTCTCCGCCGAGGTCTCGCAGCGGCAGAACGCCGAGCTCGGCGCCGTCCTGCGGCGGGCCCTGGCCGGATGAGGCCTCCGGGACGAAGCCTGCCGGACGGGCCGCACCACCCGCATCCTCCCGTCGCGCCCGACCGAAGGAGTACGTACGCCGTGGAACGCCGATCGAAGATCCGTCTCTCCCTGATCGCGGGTGTGGCCGCGCTCACCGCCTGCGTCGGCACGGTGGCGGCCGCCCCCGCCCCGTACACGAAGACGCACACGAAGACGCACACGACGCCGGCCGGGAGGACGGCCGGGACGCCCGCCGGGACGCCCGCCGGGACGGCGGTGGCGAACCGCGTCGAGCCCGCACGGCTGCGCGCCGCCATGGAAGCCGTCCACCGGGCGGGCGTCCCCGGCGTGTTCGGCGAGGTGCGGGACGCCGGCCGGACCTGGCGCGGGGCCTCCGGGGTCGCCGACCTCGCCACCGGACGGCCCGTGAGCCCCGACATGCGCCAGCGCGTCGGCAGCATCACCAAGACCTTCACCGCCGCGGCCGTCATGCAGCAGGTCGAGCGGGGCCGGATCCGGCTCGACGCGCCCGTCGGCGGCTATCTGCCCGACCTCGTGCCGGGGGAGCGCGGCAGGAGGATCACGGTCCGGATGCTCCTCAACAACACGAGCGGCATCCCCGACTACATCCCGTACGCCTTCCCCTCCCTCCAGCGGAACTCGCCCGCCAGCCTGGACGACAACCGGTTCCGCGAGTTCCGGCCGGCCGAGCTGATCGCGCTGGGACTCGCGGCGCCGCCCGCGGGCGAGCCCGGCGGCCCCACAGGCGTCTACTCCAACACCAACTGGCTGCTGCTCGGCCGACTCCTGGAACGGGTGACCGGCACCACCGCCGAGCGCTACATCACCCGTCACGTCATCGACCGCGCGGGGCTGCGGCACACCGGGTTCCCGGACGGGCCGACGATCGACGGGCCGCACGCGCGCATGTACGAGTCCCTGTGGGGCCTGCTCGAACCCCCGCGCGACTACAGCGTCTACAACATGTCGTGGACGGGCACGGGGGCCGCCCTCGTCTCCACCATGGACGACCTCAACCGCTTCTACGCGCGGCTGCTCGACGGCGGGATCGTCAGCCGGTCGTCCCTGGCGCAGATGCAGCGCACGGTCCCGGTCCGCGCCCTGGACGGGACGATGATCGAGTACGGCCTCGGGCTGCACAAGGTCGTCCTCCCCGGCTGCGGCACCTTCTGGGGCCACGACGGCACGGTCTGGGGAGCCGGCACGATCTCCCTGACCCGGGCGGACGGCGGCCGCCAGATGTCGATCGCGGTCAACCTCCAGCGCTGGAACCCCCGGAGCACGGAGGAGACCCCGCCGCCCCACCCCGTCGACACCGCCCTGAAGACGCTCTACGACCACTCCCTCTGCGGCGCGTAGCCCGCGTACGGCGGAGGGCCACCGGGCCGCGCCGGGTATTCCGGTGCGTCCCTCCGGGCGCCCGCATAACCTCCTCGGCATGTCCCTTGAGATGAACGACGCCGTACGCGGCCTGCTCGACGCCCCCCACATGGGCGTGCTCGCCACTCTCAACCCCGACGGAGGCCCGCAGAGTTCGGTGGTGTGGGTCAGCCGCGACGGCGGCGAGCTGCTGATCTCCACCACGCAAGGCCGGCGCAAGGCCCTGAACATGGTCAGGGACCCGCGCGTCGGCCTGACGGTCTTCGACCCCGCCGACCCCGACCGCTACGTCGAGATACGCGGCACGGCCACCGTCACCGAGGACACCGGCAGGGCGGTGGCCGTCCGCATCGCCGAGGAGTACCTCGGCCCGGGCGGCGGCAAGGAGTACGCGGAGGCCCCGGCGGAACAGGTCCGCGTGGTCGTCCGCATCACACCGACCAGGATCCTCGGCAGCGCCACCAGGGTCGCTCGGACATAGCAGGCTCCCGCCGACGGGCCCGCCGACGGGGCTGTCGACAGGTCCGCCGACAGGGCCGCTGACAGGGCCGCCGACGGGGATCCGCCGCGAGCGGCCCGGAGGGCCGGTCGCACCCGCGGGCGTGCGAGCATGCCCCGGTGCGTGAACTGAGTGAGTTGATCGAGGTCGAGGACCCGGCGTGGCCGGTCCTCGGCGAGAAGCTGCGGGCCGCGCCCGTACCCGTCGAGCTGCTGACCGCCGACGCGACGCGGGGCGCGGCCGCGCTGCTGCGGACGCAGGTGACCGTGCGGTCGTTCCTGGGGGCGTTCGTCTTCCACAGCGGTGGGGCGTTCGTCGACGACGGCTGGCTCCGGGTGTACGGCAGCCCGGCCGCCGGCAACGACCGGCGGCTGCCGTCGCTCGCCCAGGTCAACGGCTTCCCCGCGGACGCCGCGGCCGATCCGGGATGGCGGCCCGACGCCGGGCTCGTCGTGGCCCACGACGTACTCGGCGGGGTGTTCGTCCTCCAGGGCGGGCCCGCCGACCAGGTCGGGCTGCCGGGGCAGCCCGGCGAGATGGTGTACTTCGCGCCGGACTCGCTGAGCTGGGACGCGCTGGGCGCCGGATACGGGGCCTGGCTGGCGTGGATGCTGTCCGGCGGCACGGAGGAGTTCTACGCGGGTCTGCGCTGGCCCGGCTGGCAGGACGAGGTCCGCCGGCTGGACGGCGACCGGGGGCTCACCCTCTACCCGCCGCTGTGGTCGGCGGAGGCGCACCGGGACCTGGCCGGGACCAGCCGCCGTGTCGTGACGATGGCGGAGCTCCTGGAGTTCGAGCGGGAGACGAGCGTGGGGCTCGACGAGCGCGACCCCGGCTTCCTGGGGAACGTATGACCGCGGGGGAGCGGAGCGGGGTGACCGCGCGTACGGTACGGACCTCCCGCCTCGACCTCGTCCCGCTCGCCGTCGCGCACGCCGAGGAGATGGCGGGCGTCCTCGCCGACCCCGCCCTGCACACCTTCATCGGCGGCGCCCCGCTCGCCCTGCCCGAACTGCGCGCCCGGTACGAGCGGTTGGCGGCCGGCTCGCCGGATCCTGCGACGGTCTGGGGCAACTGGGCGGTCCGCCTCCGCGCCGAGGACCGGCTGACCGGGACCGTGCAGGCGACGGTCACGGAGGGCGGACGGGTCGCGGAGGTCGCGTGGGTGATCGGCACGGAGTGGCAGGGCAGGGGCTTCGCGCGGGAGGCTGCCGAGGGCCTGGTCACCCTGCTCGTGGAGCACGGCGCGCGCACGATCGTCGCCCACGTCCACCCGGACCACACGGCGTCGGCGTCCGTCGCCGCGGCGGCCGGCCTCACCCCCACGGACCGGCTGGAGGACGGCGAGGTCAGGTGGGAGCGGCGGGTGTCCGGCTGACAGGCCCGACCGGCCTTCCTCAACTCTTCCTCAGAGAAGTCGAATTGCCGTCCGAGGTCTTCGGGGCGTGATCTAACGTCGCTGTTCGAGACCGTTCGACCAGGGGGAGACCGCAGATGACCGGAACGCGCACGTATCTGTTGACGGGGGCCGTGCTCGGGCTTCTCTCGATCGGCGCCGTCGGGTGCACCGGGTCGGGTTCCGTCCCGGCCGCCGCCCCGCCCGCCTCGGCCACCGCGTCCGCACCCACGAGCCGCGGTACGGCGGCGGCCGCCGCGCAGGAGAAGCGCGTCAAGGACGTCCTGGACACGATCTCCCTGGACGCTGCCGAGTTCGTGGAGTCCGGGATCGAGCGGGCGGAGGGCGGAGTGCACCACCGCTCCCGGCTCACGAAGGGGGCCGTCTACCAGCTGGCCGTCGTCTGCGCCGGCGAAGGCGCGGTCGTGCCCGTCGTCGGCGGCGAGGAGACCCCGGCCGTGCCCTGCGACGGCGTTCCCGTGACGCACCGGATCCCGAGCGCACCCGCCGAACTCCCCCTCGCCGTCGAGGGCCGGGCCGGTGCCTCCGGTGCGGTGGGCTGGCGCATCGTCGCGGTCACGGGCTGAGCGGGGCCGGCCCCTCCGCCCTCCGGCGGGCCCTTGCGCCCAGCCACAGGGTCGCGGCGAGCAGCAGCGTGCCCGCCGCGCCCGCCGCGAGCCCCGCCCGCAGGCCCGGCGGGCGGAAGTCGCAGGTCAACGTCGTCGTGCCCGGACGGACGTCGAGGGCGAGCAGGCCGCCGTACGCACCGGCCTTCCCGCCCTCGCACCGCCAGCCGGCGATCCTCGGCGCGGCCACCACGGCCGTGCCCGTCACGCCCGGCTGCAGCGTGGCCGTCAGGCCGTCGTCGCGGACGTCGATCCACGTCGCCGCCCGGGTGCGGAGCCGCGCCACGGCCGCGCGCAGGCGGTCGTGGTCCAGGCAGCCGATCTCGGCACTCCCGCCGGGCGGGACCTGGGGCTTCGCCCCCTCCCGCCGCTGGACGCCCAGGGACGTCAGCGCCGCCAGTCGCTTCGGCCGGCCGCCGAGCAGCCGTGTCTCGTACGTGCCGAGGCGGGCCGTGCCCGTGGCGTCCGGGGCCCAGAGGAAGACCTCCGTGCCGACCCGGCACGCGCCGCCCGCCCGTGGAGCCTCGTACACCCGCGTGCCCAGCAGGAGTTCCTGGTTGCGGAAGGGGGACCTGCCGTACGCCGGGGCCGGGCCCGGCGGCCGTACCGTCACCAGCGGCAGCGGCGGTGCCGACGGCTCCGCGCGGACCACCTGCCCGTCCCGCCACCGCGCCCCCACCCCGAACAGCGCGTCCGTCACGGGGTTGTCCAGGCTCAGCAGGTTCCGGCCCCGGGAGGTCCAGCCGCCGCCCAGCGCGGTCAGCGTCTCCGTCAGGACCGCCGGGGTGTGGCTGCTGTAGTACGCGGCGCCCTGGCCGCCCAGGAGCAGCGGATCGTTGCCCGCGACCCGGGGCAGACCCGCGTCCGTGCGGTACGCGGGCCAGCCGTCCGCCTCCGCCAGGGCGTCCGCCCGCCGCCGCTGCTCGGCGCCCCACGGCGGGTAGTCGTCGAGCCGGACCAGCCGTTCCCGGTCGGCGTACGCCGTCGTCGCCGCCGCCTGGCCGACCACGGTGCCGACGACCAGGAGCGCGGCGAGCAGCCCGTACCGGCCCCGGCGCGGGAGCAGCAGCGCACCCGCCACCGCCACCAGGCCGACGGCCGTGAGGACGAGCGCCCAGGACGTGAGGAAGGGGCTGGGGAGCGAGCCGAGGGACAGGGCCGCGACCACCGCCGTCCCGCCGAGCAGGGCGCGGCGGTCCGGGAGGCCGTGGGCGAAGCCGGTCCACGCGGCGAGGACGAGGACGCCGGAGAGGACGAAGGTCTGGCGGTACGGGCTGCCGTTCGGCGTGGCGAACGCGTGCCACAGGAGGTGCGTCGGGCCCCACTGCATCGAGGCCAGGACCGCCACGCACAGGCCCGCCCACAGCCACCGCTCCCGGCCGGGGATCTCACGGCGGAACAGCAGTGCGGCGACGAGCAGCAGCACCGCCGTGGAGACGAAGGCCGCCGGGGTCGAGAAGCTGTACGTCACGGGGAGCAGCCGGGCGAGGACGTCGGTGGCGGGCGCCGGGTCGAACTCCCGCACCAGGCCCGGGTGGGCGTGCCGCGAACCGAGGAAGACGGGGACGAGGACGGGCGCCGCGAGGGCGATCCCGATCCCCGTCGTCAGCCCGGCCCGCAGCAGCGTACGGACGGCGTGGAGGCGCGCGCCGGTGCCGAGGAGCGTGCCCGTGCGGAGGCGCGCGCCGGTGTCGCCGGCACCGCGGCCCGCCCCGTCACCGCCATCGGTAGCGTCACCGCCATCGGTAGCGTCACCGGAGACCTCCCCCCGCGCCGAGCCCGCCGTGGAGCCCTTCGCCGAGTCCCTCGCCGAGCCCGCCGCCGAGCCCGTCGTCCCGGGCCGCACCGCCAGGAGCCGCACCACCAGGACGAGCGCCGCCCCGATCGTCGCCATGTACGCCGTGTAGAAGTTCGCCACCCAGCAGACCGCGACCACCAGCGGCCCGAGCAGCGGCCGTCTGCCCTCCCGTACCCACTCGCCCACCAGGCAGAGCAGCGGGAACGCGATCAGGCCGTCCAGCCACATCGGGTTGTACGTGCCCTCCGCCAGCGACCAGCCGCAGAGCGCGTACGAGGCGCCGAGGACCGACGCCCACCACCAGGTGCCGGGGCCGAGGCGGCGCAGCAGGTACGTCATGGCCGCCGCCGCGACCGCCGTCTTCAGGACGGTGATCGCGTACACCGCGTACTCGATGTCCCCGCGCGGGAAGAGCGCGACCAGCGGCGCGAAGGGGCTCGACACATAGGTGCCGTAGTCGGGGAGGAAGCTGGTGCCCCAGCCCGCCTGCCAGTCGAGCAGCGGACCGCCGTCCGCCCGGCCCCGCAGCAGATCCCACAGGTGCGCGTGGAACGGCACGAACTGGTTCGCGAGGTCGTTGACGGCCCGGTGGCGCGGCCCGAAGGGGAAGACCCGGGCCACGGCGTCGCCGCCGCAGACGGCGAGCACGGTGAGCAGCCCGGCGAGGAACAGGGAGCGTGGGCCCTCGGCCGTGAGCCGGGTCGCGGTGCCCACGGTGGTGGGCGCGAGGGCGGGCGGCGTGGTGCCCCGCGTTCGAGTGGCGTTCGGCATGACCCGTCGAATATGCCAGCGTCCGACCGGGAAAGTCCTTTCCCCACGACCCAGTTCACGCAATGGTCGTCTGGGCGCCATCCATGGGGACCGGCCGGGACACCGGGCTCCGTTGTCGTGGTCGGCGTGCTGCTCTCGATCGTCGTCCCGTGCTTCAACGAGGAAGACGTCCTCGCCCGTTTCCACGACCACGTGACCAGAGAACTCGCCAAGCTGGACGGCGAGTTCGAGATCGTCTACGTCGACGACGGAAGCCGGGACGGGACGCTCCCGCTCCTCCAGGAGCTCGCCGCGCGCGACTCCCACCACGTCCGGTACGTCTCCTTCAGCCGGAACTTCGGCAAGGAGGCGGCGATGCTGGCCGGCCTCCGCGACGCCGCAGGCGACGCCGTCGTGATCATGGATGCCGACCTCCAGCATCCGCCCGAGCTGGTGCACCGCATGGTCGCGCTGCACTCCGAGGGGTACGACCAGGTCGTCGCCCGCCGTACCCGCGAGGGCGACCGCGTCACCCGCACCCTGACCGCCCGCCTCTACTACTGGGCGATCAACCGGCTCGTGGACGTCGAGCTCGTCGACGGCGTCGGGGACTTCCGGCTCCTCTCCCGCCGTACCGTCGACGCGGTCCTCGGCCTCGGCGAGTACAACCGCTTCTCCAAGGGCCTCTTCTCCTGGGTCGGCTTCCGGACGACGACGTTCTCGTACGAGAACGCCGTCCGCGAAGAGGGCCGCTCCAAGTGGACCTTCGGCAAGCTCCTCAACTACGGCCTCGACGGACTCCTGTCCTTCAACAACAAGCCGCTCAGGGCCGCCGTCCACCTCGGTTTCCTGCTCGTCCTCGTCGCCCTCGGCTACGCGGCCTGGATCGTCGGAGACGCGCTGGTCAACGGCGTCGACACTCCCGGCTACGTGACCCTTCTCGTCGCCGTCACCGCCCTCGCCGGCGTGCAGATGGTGATGGTCGGACTGATCGGCGAGTACGTCGGCCGCATCTACTACGAGGTCAAGCGGCGGCCGCACTACCTGGTCAAGGAGACCCACGAGGGGGCGTCCGAAGGGACGTACGAAGGGGCGCGCGAGGGGGTGGACACGGGACCGGTACCGGCCGACACCCGGCGTGCCGGTGAGTCGTTGTGGGAAACAGTCGCACCGAAGTAGTGGCTCCGGCCCGGGCGACTCCCTAACATCGATCACCGCAAGGTCGTTCAACTGACGCACGACCAGCCCGGGAGGCTCCTTTGCACCGCCGCACTGCGCTCACCGTCTCCGCCGCACTGCTCGCCGCGGCCCCGCTGCTCACCGCCTGCGGCAGTGACGCCCACCCAGGAGCGGCGGCCGTCGTCGGCGGCGAACGGATCGACGTCTCCAGCCTGCAGGCACAGGTGCAGGACGTGCGCGCCGCCCAGGAGCGCTCCCCGCAGGCCGCCCAGCTCGTCCAGGCCACCGGTGACCTGCCCCGCCGCAAGCTCAACGTCATGATCTTCGACCGGGTCGTCGACAAGGTCGCCGCGGACAACGGCGTCGGTGTCACCCGCGCCGAGCTCCAGGAGACCAGGACCGCCTTCGTCCGCGAGAGCGGCGGCGCGGACCGGCTCGCCGACGTCCTCCTCCAGGAGCAGGGCGTGGCGCCCGGCCAGATCGACGACGTCGTCCGCCGCAACGTCCTCATGAACAAGATCGCCGCCAAGCTGGGCGTCACGGACACCCCCGAGGGCCAGCGGAAGCTGACGGAGGTCTTCTCCGCCGCCTCCAAGGACCTCGACATCGACGTGAACCCGCGCTACGGCGCCTGGGACGACGCCCAGGTCAGGCTCGGCGACACCACCGCCCCCTGGCTGCGGCAGATCAGCCAGGACCCGGGCGCCGTCCCGGCCGGTGCGTGAGGCGGAGTAAGTTCAAGGGGTGACATCTGAGAGCCCCGGCCGCATCGTTCTGCTCACCGCCAGCCACCGCGTGGCACCCGGACTGCTGTCCTGGCCCGCCTGGCAGGCGCTGGGCGCCGCGGACCGGGTGCTCTGCCCCGACGAGCGCCATCCCCAGCTGCCCTACCTGCGGGAGGCCGGGGTCGCCGTCGAGCACCTCCGGCCCACCGCCGAGGAACTCGTCGAGGCGTGCGCCGGAGGCCGTACGGTCCTGCTGCTCCCCTCGGGCGAGGGCGACCGGGCGCTGACCGACGGCCTCGCCCGGCTCGCCGGCTCGGGCCGCTTCTCGATGCCCGACCTGGAGCTGCTGCCCGGCTCGTACGACCTGCCCGGCGCCCGGCTCCTCGACCTCGTGCAGATCATGGACCGCATCCGGCGTGAATGCCCGTGGTCCTCGCGGCAGACGCACAAGGAGCTCGTCAAGTACGGCATCGAGGAGGCGTACGAGCTCGTCGAGGCGATCGAGGACGGCGACCGGGACGCGCTGCGCGAGGAGCTCGGAGACGTCCTCCTGCAGGTGATCTTCCACGCCCGGATCGCCGAGGAGGACCCGGAGAATCCCTTCTCCCTGGACGACGTCGCCGGCGACCTCGCCGAGAAGCTGATCCACCGGCACCCGCACGTGTTCGGGGACGCGACGGCAGAGACGCCGGAGGAGGTACGGGCCCACTGGCTGCGTACCAAGGCGGTCGAGAAGCAGCGGGAGTCCGTGACGGACGGCGTGCCGCTGGGTCAGCCGGGGCTCGCGCTCGCCGCGAAGCTCGGCGGGCGGGCGCGCGTGGCGGGTCTCGACGTGGCCCTTCCGGCGGAGCGGGGCATCGGTTACGACCTGCTCGCCCTGGCGGTCCGCGCGGAGTCGGAGGGCGTGGACCCGGAGGCGGCGCTGCGCGCGGCGGCCCGGACGTACCGGGAGGCGATCCGCGCGGCGGAGGGTGTGAAGGCGTAGCCGTTCGCGGCGTGCGCGTGCGCGTGCGCGTGCGCGGCAGGGCTGAGGCGGCGGCGCGGGCGCGGGCTCAGGCGCGGCTGGGCTCAGCTCGGGCGCACGGCTCGGGCTCGGGCGTGGGCGCAGGCGTGGGCGTGGGCGTGAGCGCAGGCTCGGGCGTGGGCTCAGGCGCGGACGCCGGCTCGGGCGGCGGTGGCAGGCGTCACGGCTCGCGCGGCACCCGGGCCCCCGGGTTGTGCCAGAGCGGGGGCGGCGGGCCCAGGAGGCGTTCCGCCGCGGTGTTCGGGCGGGCGGTGAAGCGGCCCACGGGCTGCAGGGTGTCGTGGTGGATCCGGTCCGGGTCGGTGCCCAGCTCCACCAGCACCTCCGCGACCTCGGTCAGGAAGCCGGGCGGGCCGGCGAGGTAGACGTCGTGCGAGGGCCAGTGGACACAGGCCCGCAGTGCCTGGAGGAGCCGTTCGGTCGCCTGGTCCTTGCGGTGGCCGGGGGCCGAGGTGATGTAGGTGACGCTGAGTCCGCTGAGACGTTTCTTCAGTCGCTCCGCGTCCCGCCGGCCGTACAGGTATTCCTTCGCGCGCGCCACCACGAACAGCCGGCCCTTCAGTTCCGGCTCGGCCTCCGCCGCCTCGGAGAGGAGCGCCTTCACCGGCGCCCAGCCCGTACCGGCGCCTATATAGGTACGGAGTCCGCCCGGCTCCGTGCACGCGGTGAGGCCGCCGCCGGGCGCGCTCAGCCGCAGCGTCTCGCCCGGACCCGTCCCGTCGACGAGGGCCGTGCTCATCGCGCCGCCCGGGATCCGGCTCACATGGAGTTCGACCGTGCCGTCGGGGCGGGGCGCGTCCGCGAGGGAGTAGGTGCGCCAGACGCGCGGGACGCGCAGCGAGCTGACGCTGACGTACTGCCCGGGGAGGAAGGGGAAGGGCTGCCGCGGCCGCAGGGTGAGGACGGCCAGGTCCTCGCCGAACCGCTCGTGCCGGACGACGTCCGCGTCCCACCAGGCCGGCTCCCCGGCCCCGGCCGCCTCCTCGGCGCCCGCCAGCATCAGATCGGCGACGTGCCCGTACGCCTCGGTCCAGGCCTTCTCGGCCTCCTGGCTCCAGGCCGCCCCGGCGGCGTGCGCGAAGGCGGCGAGCAGACTCGACCCGACGGCGGCGTAGAGCGCGGGGGAGGCGAGGAACTTGCGGTGGTCGCGGCCCAGCTGCCCCAGGTACGCGGCGAGCCCCGGGGACTCCAGATGGGTCACCACATGGGTGAGCGCGGCGAAGAGCCGGTCCCGCTGGGGCTGCATGTCCTCGGGGAACAGCTCGCGCATGGCCGGGTTGTTCCAGAAAAGATGCGAGTAGAAGAAGGTGACGGCGTGTTCGGCCCGTCTCTCGACGACCGCGAACGTGCTTCTGAGCATCTGAGGATCCACTGACAAGAATCTAGGGCACCACCCCCTTCTTGATCACAGGATCCGACAGACCTCGCCTTCCGGACCGCCCTGTACGGTCGGGGAGTGAGCACCACCCCCGGAACCGGCCCCGCCTCCTGCCCCGCGTCGTCCCCCGCCCCCGAGCTCTTCACCTGGGAGTTCGCGAGCGATCCGTATCCCGCGTACGCCTGGCTCCGCGAGCACGCGCCCGTGCACCGGACGACGCTGCCCAGCGGGGTGGAGGCCTGGCTGGTGACGCGGTACGGGGACGCCCGGCAGGCCCTCGCCGACCAGCGGCTCTCCAAGAACCCCGCGCACCACGACGAGTCCCCGCACGCCAAGGGGAAGACGGGCATCCCGGGCGAGCGCAAGGCCGAGCTGATGACACATCTGCTCAACATCGACCCGCCGGACCACACCCGGCTGCGGCGACTCGTCTCGAAGGCCTTCACCCCGCGCCGGGTCGCCGAGTTCACCCCGCGCGTGCAGGAGCTGACCGACCGGCTCATCGACGCCTTCGTGGAGAAGGGGAGCGCGGACCTCATCCACGAGTTCGCCTTCCCGCTCCCCATCTACGCGATCTGCGACCTGCTCGGCGTGCCCGAGGAGGACCAGGACGACTTCCGCGACTGGGCCGGGATGATGATCCGGCACGGCGGCGGCCCGCGCGGCGGGGTCGCGCGGTCGGTGAAGAAGATGCGCGGCTATCTCGCCGAGCTGATCCACCGCAAGCGCGAGGAGCCCGGGGACGACCTCATCTCGGGCCTCATCAAGGCCTCCGACCACGGCGAGCACCTCACCGAGAACGAGGCCGCCGCCATGGCCTTCATCCTGCTCTTCGCCGGCTTCGAGACGACCGTCAACCTCATCGGCAACGGCATGTACCAGCTCCTGCGCCACCCCGAGCAGCGCGAGCTGCTCCAGGCGTCGGTCGCGGCGGGGGAGACCGGGCTCCTGGAGACCGGGATCGAGGAGCTGCTGCGGTACGACGGGCCGGTGGAGATGGCCACCTGGCGGTACGCGACCGAGCCGCTGACCATCGGCGGACAGGACATCCCGGCGGGCGACCCCGTCCTCGTGGTGCTCGCCGCCGCGGACCGTGACCCGGAGCGGTTCGACGGGCCGGACACCCTGGACCTCGCCCGGCGCGACAACCAGCACCTCGGGTACGGGCACGGCATCCACTACTGCCTCGGCGCGCCGCTCGCGCGGCTCGAGGGACAGACCGCGCTCGCCACCCTGCTGACTCGGCTTCCGGACCTGCGACTTGCCGCCGATCCCGAGGAACTGCGGTGGCGCGGAGGGCTCATCATGCGCGGATTGCGCACGCTTCCGGTGGAGTTCTCCCCTTCCGTACGACCTCCACGAAGTGACGGTTCATCAGAACTGTGATCTTCACGTGATCGCGGGTGCATCGACTTGTGATGAGCGTTCGAATAGGGCTACCTTCCCGGTCAGCTCGGTTCGTCAACGTGGTTGAGTAATTCGGCCATGTCCGGCAACTCGGGTCGTCCACACAGTCGTCACGCGAAAGGCGCTCCTATGCGTTCCGGGAACGGACGTCACCGTCGCCCCCGTCAGGCCCCCGCAATCGTCGTCGCCGCGGGCGTGACCGGCTCCGCCATGGCGCTGCCGCTGCTCGCCACCGGGTCCGCCTCCGCCGCCGACGCCGCCACCTGGGACCGCGTCGCCGAGTGCGAGTCCGGCGGCCAGTGGAGCGCCAACTTCGGCAACGGCATGTACGGCGGGCTCCAGTTCACCCAGGACAGCTGGGAGCGGAACGGCGGCCTGACGTACGCGCCCAGCCCCGACCTGGCCAGCCGCGCCCAGCAGATCGCGGTGGCCGAGAAGGCCCTTGCCAAGGGGTCCACCGAGTGGGCCACCTGCGCGCCGATCGCCGGCCTCACGAACGACGGCACCTCGCCCGGCGTGGATCCCGGCCCCGCGAGCGTCCCCAAGGCCCCCACGGGCCCGGTTCCCGAGTCGAACTGGACCACCGGTCTTCCCGGGACCTCCGAGGGGTCCTCGTCGGACGCGAAGGAGTCCAAGGCGTCCAAGGACGCGAAGAAGGCCACGGAGTCGGCTTCGCCCACCGCACCCGCCACTCCCGTCTCGCCGACCGCTCCCGTGACGCCGACCACCCCGGCGAGCCCCTCCGTGTCGACCGACCCGAGCCACCCGACGGTGCCCACCACGCCGGTCACGCCCGATGAGTCCGTTACGCCGGTTACGCCCGGTACGCCCACTGCGCCGGGAGCCACCACGCCCGGCGGGCCGACGGACGACGTGTCGCCGGCCACTCCCGGAACCGGGAAGCACCGGGGTGACGCCGCTCCGGAGGAAACCGGCAAGTCGGACAGTTCAACCGAATCAGGTAGACATGCTTCATCGGGTAACAAGCTGACCGAAAACCCCCTGGAGAAGTCCCCGGCTGACGCTTCGAAGGAATCGGACGCAACGGACAGTCAGGGCAAGTCGGGCGCCTATCTCGTGCAGCCGGGCGACAATCTGTCCGACATCGCACAGGAGAACGAACTCCCCGGAGGCTGGACCGCCCTCTACGACGCCAACCGGCAGACCGTGGGCGTCGATCCGGACCTCATCCTCCCTGGTCAGGCCCTCGACCTGACGGCGGGTTCGACCGCGTCGGCGGAGTAGTTCAGGGTCATATGTCCGGTTCTGGGCAAGTGAGACATGGGTCTCTTCGCCCCAACTGGCGTGTCACGCCCGCAAACTCCGCTTCCGTCGCGTCTCACCTGCACAAACAACCCCCGCCGGAAGGCAAGTAGGGGCGATATTTCCGCAATGCGCCTCTTTGAACTTCCGGTGGGTCTGTGTCTACGGTCGTCACCGCTCGCCACCGCGGGCCCCGTCGACCGAAACGCCGAATCCTGCCGTCGGCCGATGGGAACAGTCGTCGCGCAAGCGCCGAAGGCAGGAGTGGGGGACCCAAGGTAAGTGCCGGTCCCGGCCGTTGAGACAGACGGCCGGCGAACGGCTTGGGGTGAAGCCGCGTGCTAGGACACGCGGCCGGGCAACTTTCCGGCCCGAACCCGACAGCTCACCTCACAGGCGTCGGTGAGGAGAATCTCCATGCTGTTTTCCGGTAAGGGCAAACACCGCCGTCCGTCCAAGGCCACCCAGGTCGTCACGCTCGTCGGCGTCACCGGTGTCGCCGTCGCCGCCCCGCTGATGACCGCGGGCACCGCCTCGGCCGCCACGGTCTCCGAGTGGGACACCGTCGCCGCGTGCGAGTCCGGCGGCAACTGGTCCATCAACACGGGCAACGGCTACTACGGCGGCCTGCAGTTCTCCGCCTCCACCTGGGCCGCGTACGGCGGCACCGCCTACGCCGCGACCGCCAACCAGGCGTCGAAGTCCCAGCAGATCGCCATCGCCGAGAAGGTCCTCGCGGGCCAGGGCAAGGGCGCCTGGCCGTCCTGCGGCGTGGGCCTCTCGGGCGCCTCGCCGAACACCGGCGCCGCCGAGAGCGCGCCGCAGCAGAGCACCCAGCAGCCGCAGCAGGAGCGGAAGGCCGAGCAGCCGACCACCCGCAGCGAGCAGCGCCAGGCCCCGAAGAAGGCCGCGCAGCAGCAGGCCGCTCCGCAGGCCGCCGCGAAGAAGACCGTCACCACCCCGACCGGCAAGAAGGTCAAGAAGGGTGACGGCGAGTACAAGGTCGCGGCCGGCGACACCCTCAGCAAGATCGCCCAGGCGCACGGCGTCAAGGGCGGCTGGGCCAAGCTCTTCGAGCTGAACAAGGACGTCGTCGAGGACGCCGACCTGATCTACCCGGGCCAGCAGCTTCACCTGAAGTGAGCCCGGCGGCTCGCGTGAGTCCGGCGGCTCACGCGGCCCCTCCGACCCTCCCGCGGTGACCACCCCGGCCCGACGCGCCCATCCCCCGTGCGCGTCGGACCGGGGTTCCCCCGTTTCCGGAGGGCGTACGGAGGGACCGGCGGAGGTACTGAGGGGGAGGGCCCGCAGGAACAGCGGACCGCCCACACGGTTACCGGCCGGTAGATCTGAGGCCCTTCGTCCCGACATGCCTGCCCTTGGGTCCTTTTTCGTCCCAGGGGGCGGGCGCCCGGCTGGCCGGAGCCCCCGAGCCGGTTAGGCTCTTGTCGCAAGGCCAAGCGACCCTGCACCGACCTTGCGTCACATCCAGCGTCACATCCCAAAAAGGAGATGCTCGTGCCGTCCATCGACGTCGTCGTAGCCCGGGAAATCCTGGACTCCCGAGGCAACCCCACGGTCGAGGTCGAGGTCGGCCTCGACGACGGCAGCACCGGTCGTGCTGCTGTTCCGTCCGGCGCCTCCACCGGTGCGTTCGAGGCCATCGAGCTTCGCGACGGTGACCCGAACCGCTACCTGGGCAAGGGTGTCGAGAAGGCCGTCCTCGCCGTCATCGAGCAGATCGGCCCGGAGCTCGTCGGCTACGACGCCACCGAGCAGCGCCTGATCGACCAGGCCATGTTCGACCTGGACGCCACCGAGAACAAGGGCTCCCTCGGCGCCAACGCCATCCTCGGCGTCTCCCTCGCCGTCGCGCACGCCGCGTCCGAGGCCTCGGACCTCCCGCTCTTCCGCTACCTCGGCGGCCCGAACGCGCACCTGCTGCCCGTTCCGATGATGAACATCCTCAACGGTGGGTCGCACGCCGACTCCAACGTCGACATCCAGGAGTTCATGATCGCCCCGATCGGCGCGGAGTCCTTCTCCGAGGCCCTCCGCTGGGGCGCCGAGATCTACCACACCCTCAAGGCCGTGCTGAAGCGCAAGGGCCTCTCCACCGGCCTCGGCGACGAGGGCGGCTTCGCGCCGAACCTCGAGTCGAACCGCGCCGCCCTCGACCTCATCGTCGAGGCCATCAAGGAGGCCGGCTACACCCCCGGCTCCGACGTCGCGCTCGCCCTCGACGTGGCCGCGTCCGAGTTCTACAAGGACGGCAAGTACGAGTTCGAGGGCAAGTCCCGCTCGGCCGCCGAGATGACCGAGTACTACGAGGAGCTCGTCTCCGCGTACCCGATGGTCTCCATCGAGGACCCGCTGTACGAGGACGACTGGGCCGGCTGGAAGGTCCTCACCGACAAGCTGGGCACCAAGGTCCAGATCGTCGGCGACGACCTCTTCGTCACCAACCCGGAGCGCCTGGCCCGCGGCATCGAGGAGGGCACCGCGAACGCCCTCCTGGTCAAGGTCAACCAGATCGGCTCGCTGACCGAGACCCTCGACGCCGTCGAGCTCGCCCAGCGCAACGGCTTCAAGTGCATGATGTCCCACCGCTCCGGCGAGACCGAGGACGTCACCATCGCCGACCTCGCGGTCGCCGTGAACTGCGGCCAGATCAAGACCGGCGCCCCGGCCCGCTCGGACCGCGTCGCCAAGTACAACCAGCTGCTGCGCATCGAGGAGATCCTCGACGACGCCGCGGTCTACGCCGGCCGCAGCGCCTTCCCGCGCTTCAAGGGCTGATCACCCCGCACGGCTGATCGACGGCTGAGCCCCTCCGCAGGGCGGCTTCCGTACGTCCCCGTACTCGGTCCCGTACCGTGTGCGGGGACGTCCGCGTGAACAGGGGAGGCGACACGACATGGCCGCGAAGGACCGGGACCGGTTCTCCACCGCGACCCGGATCAGACTGCTCGGCGAGCAGACCGCCGCCCGTGTCTACCGCTCCCAGACCCGCCGCCAGGCCCGCCGCTCCCGGCTCACCGGCCGCGCGGCCTTCCTCGCCCTGGTCGTCTGCTCCCTCGTCGTGGCGCTCGCCTACCCGATGCGGAGCTACGTCTCCCAGCAGGGCGAGATCGCCGAACAGGAGCGCAGGGCCGCCGACGCCGCCCGCCGGGTCGAGGAACTCAGGGACGAGAAGGCCCGCCTCCAGGACCCGGCCTACGTCCGCCGCCTCGCCCGCGAGCACCTCCACTACGTGCTTCCCGGCGAGACCGGCTTCACCGTGAACGACCCCGACGCGGAGCAACGGCCCCGCGGCGACCAGGGAGCGGCGGACCGCCCCTGGTACGACAACCTCTGGGACGGCGTCGACCACGCCGACCGCCCCTGACCCCTCCTCCGCACCAGACGAGCAAGGCAACCGAGAGAAACATGGAAACGCCCCCTCCGCAGACCGAACGCACCGAGCCCACCGAGCGGGACATCGCCGCCTTCGAGCTCCAGCTCGGCCGGCCGCCCCGCGGCCTGCGCGCCATCGCGCACCGCTGCCCGTGCGGCAACCCGGACGTCGTCGAGACCGCGCCCCGGCTCCCCGACGGCACGCCGTTCCCGACCACGTACTACCTGACCTGCCCCCGGGCGGCCTCGGCCATCGGGACCCTGGAGGCCAACGGGGTCATGAAGGAGATGCAGGCCCGGCTCGCCACCGACCCGGAGCTCGCCGCCGCCTACCGGGCCGCGCACGAGGACTACATCGCGCGCCGTGACGCCATCGAGGTCCTGGAGGGCTTCCCGAGCGCCGGCGGCATGCCGGACCGCGTGAAGTGCCTGCACGTCCTCGTCGGCCACTCGCTGGCCGCGGGACCCGGTGTGAACCCGTTCGGCGACGAGGCGCTCGCGATGCTGCCGGAGTGGTGGGCGAAGGGCGCCTGCGTCACACCGTGCGCGGACGAGGAGAAGAAGGAGGGGACGGAGTGACCCGGGTCGCCGGAATCGACTGCGGTACGAACTCCATCCGCCTCCTCGTCGCCGACGTCCACCCGGACACCGGTGACCTGATCGAGCTGGACCGGCGGATGACGATCGTCCGGCTCGGGCAGGGCGTCGACAAGACCGGCCGGCTCGCCCCCGAGGCCCTGGAGCGGACCTTCGCCGCCTGTCGCGCGTACGCCGAGGTCGTCAAGGAGCTCGGCGCCGAGAAGCTGCGCTTCGTCGCCACCTCCGCCTCCCGCGACGCCGAGAACCGCGCGGACTTCGTGAACGGCGTCGTGGAGATCCTCGGTGTCGAGCCCGAGGTGATCACCGGCGACCAGGAGGCCGCGTTCTCCTTCACCGGTGCCACCGGCGAGCTGCACGGCGACGACCGCCGTCTCGTCGTGGACATCGGCGGCGGCTCGACCGAGTTCGTCGTCGGCAACCGGCACGTCGAGGCGGCCCGCTCCGTCGACATCGGCTGCGTCCGGCTCACCGAGCGGCACGTCCGGCACGACCCGCCGACCGCCGAGGAGGCCGACGCGATCCGCGCCGACGTCCGGGCCGCGCTCGACCTGGCGGCCGAGACCGTCCCGATCGACACCGCCGACACCCTCGTCGGGCTCGCCGGATCGGTCACCACGGTCGCCGCCATCGCCCTCGGGCTCCCCGAGTACGACTCCGAGAAGATCCACCACGCCCGGATCTCCGCCGCCCAGGTCGCCGAGGTCGCCGACCGGCTGCTCGCCTCCACGCACGCGGAACGGGCGGCGATCCCCGTCATCCACCCCGGCCGGGTCGACGTGATCATCGCCGGCGCGATCGTCCTGAGGGAGATCGTGGAGCGGGTCGGAGCCCACGAGGTCGTCGTCAGTGAGCACGACATCCTCGATGGGATCGCCCTATCCGTCGCATAGCGGGCACCTATCGACGCCCCCGGCGACATGTCGTCGGGAAAGTTCGTGAAGTTCTTCACAAGGAAAAGGGCCCTGATGGCGTCCGAGGGGGGTCTTTGGGCCCTTCGGGTGGTGCCTCAGGGCCCTTTCGTAGGTGCGGAGGCCGATTCGCTCGATGTTTCCATCGTGTGAACGGGTGCCCCGGTTCAGCGTTAACGGGGGCTCTCCGGGCCAGTTCACAAGGGGTGAACAACGTTCGCCCCGGCACTCCGGTTCCTTTGCAGCACCATGACATGGATCACGTGGGCGGCGGAGTGTAGCAGAGGTGTCCGGAGACCTTGTGAAGGGGCGCACGAGCACCCCCCTCAGGAGGGGTGGATACTCGATCTCATGAGCACCACGGAGCGTCCCAGGATCCTCGTAGTAGGCGGCGGGTACGTAGGCCTGTACGCAGCTCGGCGCATCCTCAAGAAGATGCGCTACGCGGAGGCGACCGTCACGGTCGTCGACCCGCGGTCGTACATGACCTACCAGCCCTTCCTCCCCGAAGCCGCCGCCGGCAGCATCTCGCCGCGCCACGTCGTCGTCCCGCTGCGACGCGTCGTGCGCGGAGCCGAGGTGCTCACCGGCCGGGTCACCACCATCGACCAGGACCGCAAGGTCGCCACGATCGCGCCGCTCGTCGGCGAGGCGTACGAGCTGCCTTTCGACTACCTCGTCATCGCGATGGGCGCCGTCTCCCGTACCTTCCCGATCCCCGGCCTCGCCGAGCAGGGCATCGGCATGAAGGGCATCGAGGAGGCCATCGGCCTGCGCAACCACGTCCTCGAGCAGCTCGACAAGGCTGACTCGACCACCGACGAGGAGGTCCGCCGCAAGGCGCTGACCTTCGTCTTCGTGGGCGGCGGCTTCGCCGGCGCGGAGACCATCGGCGAGGTCGAGGACCTGGCCCGGGACGCCGCGAAGTACTACCAGAACGTGTCGCGCGAGGACATGCGCTTCGTCCTGGTCGACGCGGCCGACAAGATCCTCCCCGAGGTGGGCCCCAAGCTCGGCCAGTACGGCAAGGAGCACCTGGAGAGCCGCGGGATCGAGATCTACCTCGAGACCTCCATGGACTCCTGCGTCGACGGCCACGTCGTGCTGAAGAACGGCCTCGAGGTCGACTCCAACACGATCGTGTGGACCGCCGGCGTGAAGCCGAACCCGGCGCTCTCCCGCTTCGGTCTGCCGCTCGGCCCCCGCGGCCACGTGGACTGCAACGAGAAGCTCCAGATCAACGGCCTCGACTACGCCTGGGCCGCGGGCGACAACGCCCAGGTCCCGGACATGGTCGGCCGCAAGGCGGGCAACCCGAACGCCTGGTGCCCGCCGAACGCCCAGCACGCCCTGCGCCAGGCCAAGGTCCTCGGCGACAACGTGGTGGCCGGCATGCGCGGCTTCCCGCAGAAGGAGTACAGCCACGCCAACAAGGGCGCGGTGGCCGGACTCGGTCTGCACAAGGGCGTCGCGATGATCGTCATGGGCAAGGTGACGATCAGGCTCAAGGGCCGTCTCGCCTGGTACATGCACCGTGGCTACCACGGCATGGCGATGCCGACCTGGAACCGCAAGATCCGCGTCTTCGCGGACTGGACCCTCGCGATGTTCCTCAAGCGCGAGGTCGTCTCCCTCGGCGCCATCGAGACGCCGCGCGAGGAGTTCTACGAGGCCGCCAAGCCCGCCCCCGCTCCGGCCGCCCCGGCGCAGGAGAAGGCCAAGGCCTCCTAAGGATCCTCCGCGGGTACCGGCAGCACACGCAGGACCAGCAGTACACGCAGTACACGCAGTACCAGCAGTACACGCAAGGCCGTAAAAGGGCCGTCCGCCATCCGTGGTGCGGACGGCCCTTCGCGTGTTTTGCCGACTGATTGCGCTGCGCCGGGACTGCAAACGCCTACGGACGGTGTTCCCTTGGTGACGAGCATTTCTGGGGCACGAGATCACGGAGGTGTGCACCATGGCCGACGCCGCGTCGCGGCTGACGACTCTCGCCGAGGAACTCCTCGGAGGACCGCTCCCGGTCCGACTGCGAGCCTGGGACGGCAGTGAGGCCGGTCCCGTGGGCGGCCCCGTCCTGATCGTCCGCGACCGCCGGGCTCTGCGGAGGATGATCTGGAAGCCCGGCGAACTGGGCCTGGCCCGCGCCTGGGTGGCCGGGGAGCTGGACGTCGAGGGAGACCTGTACGAGCTTCTGGACGGGCTCTCGGGCCTGCTCTGGGAGCGTCACGAGGACACCAGGGGGCTGCTCGCGTCGGCGCGCGACCCGAGGCTGCGCGCGGCCGCCCGCGCCCTGCTGAGACTGGCCGGACCGCCGCTGCCGCCGCAGCCGCCGGCCGAGGAGATGCGCGGCCGCAACGGCGGCCGGCACACCCGGCGCCGTGACAAGCAGGCGATCAGTCACCACTACGACGTGGGCAACGACTTCTACGGGCTGGTCCTCGGCCCGTCGATGGTCTACTCGTGCGCGTACTGGGCCTCCGACGGCCCCGACGCGACCCTCGAGGACGCCCAGCGCGACAAGCTGGACCTGATCGCCCGCAAGCTGAACCTGAAGGAGGGCGACCGGCTCCTCGACGTGGGCTGCGGATGGGGCTCCATGGCCCTCCACGCCGCCCGGGAGTACGGGGCGAGGGTCGTCGGCATCACCCTCTCCCGCGAGCAGGCCGCGTTCGCCCGCAAGCGGATCGCCGACGAGGGCCTGACCGACCTGATCGAGATCCGCGTCCAGGACTACCGGGACGTCACGGACGGCCCGTACGACGCGATCTCCTCGATCGGCATGGCCGAGCACGTCGGCGCCGTCCGGTACCGGGAGTACGCCGACATCCTGTACGGGCTCCTCAAGCCCGGCGGACGGCTCCTCAACCACCAGATCTCGCGGCGCCCCGAGCCCGACGAGGAGGCGTACGAGGTCGACGTCTTCATCGACGCGTACGTCTTCCCCGACGGCGAACTCGCCCCCATGGGCCGCACGCTGAGCACCCTGGAGGACGCCGGCTTCGAGGTCAGGGACGTGGAGGCGATCCGCGAGCACTACGCCCTCACCCTGCGCCGCTGGGTGGCCAACCTGGAGCGCGACTGGGACCGGGCCGTCCGGCTCACCTCTCCGGGCCGGGCGAGGATCTGGCGGCTGTACATGGCGGCCTCCGCCGTCTCCTTCGAGCGCAACCGGATCGGCGTGAACCAGTTCCTCGCCGTGAAGACCCCGGTGTCGGGGAAGAGCGGCACGGCGCTGCGTCCGCGCGTCTGGAACGAGAAGGCCTGAGGTACGCCGAAGGGCCGGCCCCCGGGTGGGGACCGGCCCTTCGTACCGCTGCTTCCGTTGCCCGGCGACCCGGCTACTCGGCCTTGATGGCGGCGAGCATGTTCAGCCTGGCCGCGCTGCGGGCCGGCCACAGGGAGGCGAGGACGCCGACCAGGGCGGCCAGGACCAGGAAGATCCCGATCCGGTCCCAGGGCAGGACCAGGGAGTAGCCCGGCAGGCTGCTCTTGAAGGTCTCGCCGATGGCCCAGCCGAGGAAGGAGCCGAGGCCGATGCCGACGACCGCGCCGAACACCGAGATGACGACGGCCTCCAGACGGACCATCCGCTTCACCCGGCGCCGGTCGAGGCCGATCGCCCGCAGCATGCCGATCTCCTGCTGACGCTCGAAGACCGACATGGCCAGGGTGTTGACGACACCGAGGACCGCGATCACCAGGGCCATCGCGAGCAGACCGTAGACGATGTTCAGGAGCATGTTGATCTGGCCGCCGAAGAGGTCACGGATGTCCTTCTGGTCCATCACCGTGATCGCCGGGTTGTCACCCATGGCCTTCGACAGGGCCTTCTCGTGGGCGGCGCTCGGGCCGCCCTCCGTCGAGACGAAGATCTGCTGGATGCCGGCCTGGTCGTCGTGCGCGCTGATCAGCTCGGTGTCGATCAGGACCGGCGAGACGAACTCGCTGCCCTTGTAGACCGCGCCGACGGTCAGCTTCCCCTTCTGCTTGTCGAGCCACTCGACGGGGACGGTGTCGCCGACCTTCAGGCCGCGCTTGGCGGCGGTCTTGTCGTCGACGGCGATCTTGCCCTGGCCGAGGGAGGCCATCGAGCCGTTCACGACGTCGAGCTTGAGGACCTTCTCGATGTCGCCGGGGGTGACGCCGGAGGCCGAGACGTACGAGCCCTTGAGCTCGAAGGCGCCGTTCTGCTGCGGGGAGACCGCGGTGACGCCCGGGGCCTTCTCCAGGGCCGTCAGGGCCTCCTGGCTGAGGCTGGTGCCGCTGGCCATCGAGACCATGTAGTCGGCCTTGATCTGGTCGGTCGTCATCTTGTCCAGGGCCGAGCCGACCGTGGCGCCGAGCACCGAGAGACCGGTGACCAGGGTCAGACCGATGGCGAGCGCGGAGGCGGTGGCGCCGGTGCGGCGCGGGTTGCGGACCGCGTTCAGGCCGGCGAGCTTGCCGGAGACTCCGAAGAGGTTCACGAAGACCGGGCGGATCACGGCGATCACGGGCCGGGACAGGAACGGGATCAGCACGATCACGCCGATGAGGGTGAGGAACGCGCCGCCCGCGATGAGCATGCGGCCGTCGTCGCCGCCCTGGCCGGCGCCGAGCACGATGAGCACGGCACCGAGTGCGGTGATCGCCGCGCCGATGGAGTTGCGCACGACGAGCGACTTGGTGCTCGCGGTGGCGTGGACGCTGCTCATGGCGGCGACCGGCGGGATCTTCGCGGCGCGGCGGCCGGGCAGCCAGGCGGCGAACATCGTGATCAGGACGCCGACGAGGAAGGCGGTGAGGACCGGGGTGGTGCCGAGGACGAGGTCACCGGCCGGGATCTTCATGTCGAAGGCGCTCATCGCCGAGCGGAGCGAGACGGCCAGACCGATGCCGAGCACGTAGCCGACGGCCGAGGCGACCAGGCCGACCAGACCGGCCTCGGCGAGGACGGAGCGGGTGATCTGCTTGCGCGAGGCGCCGACGGCGCGCATCAGCGCCAGTTCCTTGGTGCGCTGGGCGACCAGCATGGTGAAGGTGTTGGAGATCAGGAAGATCCCGACGAAGAGCGCGATGCCCGCGAAGCCGAGGAGCACCTGGTTGAGCGCGCCGAGGCCGGACTCGATGTCCTTGGCCTGCTGCGCGGCGAGGTCGGTGCCGGTCTGCGCGGTGGCGGACTTGGGGACGACCGTCAGGACCTGGTCGCGGAGCTTCTCCGCGTCGGCGCCGGGGGTGGCGGTGACGGTCAGGTTCTGGAAGTAGCCGGGCTTCAGGTAGAGCTTCTGGGCGACGGCGGTGTCGAAGACGACCAGGCTGCCGCCGGCGTTGACGGCGCCGTCCTCGGTGGTGAAGACGCCGGAGAGCTCGTACTCCTTCACCGGTCCGTTGGTGGCGACGCGGACGGTGTCGCCGACCTTGTAGCCGCCCTTGTCGGCGGTGTCCTTGTCGAGCGCGATCTGACCGGCCGAGGCCGGGCCGTTCCCGGAGGTGAAGGCGTACGAGCGGTCCTTGCCGTCCTTGCCGGGGGCGAAGTTGGTCCCCTTGTTGGACCAGCCGACGCCGATCAGCTTGCCGTCCTTGTCGGGGACGCCGGCGAAGCCGTCGACGCGGGGGGAGACGGAGGCGACCCCGTCGAGCTCCGCGACCTTGTCGACGACCTGCTGGGAGAGACCGGGGGTCTTCCGGGCCTCCTCGGCGGACGGGTACATCTCGACGGCGACGGCGACGTCGTCGTAGCTCTTCGCCGACTGGTTGCGGAAGGCGTTGGAGAGGGTGTCGGTGAAGACGAGGGTGCCGGAGACGAAGGCCACGCCGAGCATCACGGCGAGGACGGTCATCAGCAGTCTCGCCTTGTGCGCGAGGACGTTGCGCAGGGCGGTACGGAACATGGGTGTGTCCTGGAGGAGGAGGGACGGCGGGTGGGGCGGAGCCGGCTGCGCTACGGCGTCAGCTCGTACGGCCCTTGGCGTCGAAGGCCTTCATGCGGTCGAGCACGCCGTCCGCCGTCGGGTGCAGCATCTCGTCGACGATCCGGCCGTCGGCGAGGAAGATCACGCGGTCCGCGTAGGAGGCGGCGACCGGGTCGTGGGTGACCATGACGACGGTCTGGCCCAGCTCGCGGACGGAGTTGCGGAGGAAGCCGAGGACCTCGGCGCCCGAGCGGGAGTCCAGGTTTCCGGTGGGCTCGTCACCGAAGATGATCTCGGGGCGGGAGGCCAGGGCGCGGGCCACGGCCACGCGCTGCTGCTGGCCGCCGGAGAGCTCGGTGGGGCGGTGGCTGAGCCGGGCGGAGAGTCCGAGCATGTCGATGACCTGCTGGACCCACTGCTTGTCGGGCTTCCGGCCGGCGATGTCCATCGGCAGCGTGATGTTCTCCAGGGCCGTCAGCGTCGGCAGCAGGTTGAAGGCCTGGAAGATGAAGCCGATCTTGTCCCGGCGCAGCTGGGTGAGCTGCTTGTCCTTGAGGGTGGAGAGCTCCGTCTCGCCGATCCGGACCGATCCGGAGGAGAAGGAGTCGAGGCCGGCGACGCAGTGCATGAGCGTCGACTTGCCGGAGCCCGAGGGGCCCATGATCGCGGTGAACTCGGCCTGGCGGAAGTCCACGGTGACGTGATCGAGCGCGACGACCTGGGTCTCGCCGTGTCCGTAGACCTTCGAGAGATCCGTGGCGCGGGCGGCCACCGCGGTGGCGCGGGACACGGTGGGGGTGGTGGTCACGAGGGACTCCTGTCACTGCGGGGCTTCTTCGGGAACCCCTCCATCGTGTCGAGCGTTGGCGCTCGGATCGTCCGCCCACATGCCCGTTCCCAAGGCAGTCTCGAGTCGGACCGGGGGGCCCGATCCTCCTCCTGAGGTATGACGGCGCCCCTGAGAGCCGGGTTCGCGCCGACGTGACACACGTGCGACGACTTTTCGTCATTCCGGGGGGTGCGGCTTTGCGCCTGCGACCCCTGTCACAGTTCGGCGAAACGCCCCTCACCTGCACTGACGCACCCTCAGACGTCAATAAAATAAGACAACATCGGGAGGATGTTCCGCTGAACGGGGGAAGCGCCCCGGATAGGCTCATGTGCCAACGCGGAGCTTCGCGACGCCCGGATGGTGGAATGCAGACACGGCGAGCTTAAACCTCGCTGGCCTTCGGGCCGTACCGGTTCGAGTCCGGTTCCGGGCACCACCCGGGCCCCAGGTGTCACGCCTGTGGCCCGGCGAAGCCCCTCACTCACCGGGCGGGCCCTCGCGACCTCCGCGAGGGAGCGCACGAAGATCGAGAACGTACGGGAAAAGATCCTCCCCGAGCACTAGAGAGTTTCTTTTGCCTACGCATTACTCTTGACGCGAGGCCGCGCGCATGCGGCACGCCATGGAGGAGTGAGATGAGGAGCAGCAACCCGGTCTTCTCGCGACGGGGGTTCAGCCGCGACAACGGCACCGCGGGCTTCAACGGCCAGCAGCCGCAGGCCGGGGGCCCCGCCGTCGGAACCAACCCGTACGCCACCGGCAACCCGTATGCCGAGGGCGCGACGAACCCGTACGCCACCAACCCGTACGCCCCGCAGGACACGCAGCTCGGTGCCCCGCAGCAGGCCCGCGGCAACGTGATGACGATCGACGACGTCGTGAGCCGTACGGCCATGACGCTCGGTACGGTCGTGCTCACCGCCGTCCTGTCCTGGCTGCTCCTGCCGGTCGACCCCGCCAACCTGGGCAAGTCCTACGGCATCGCCATCGGCGCGGCCCTGGTCGCCCTGGTGCTGTCGCTCGTGCAGTCCTTCAAGCGCAAGCCGTCGCCGGCGCTCATCCTGAGCTACGCGGCCTTCGAGGGCGTCTTCCTCGGAGTGATCTCGGCCGCCGTCTCGACGTACATCGCCGACGGCGTGGTCATCCAGGCGGTCCTGGGCACGATGGCGGTCTTCGCCGGCGTCCTGATCGCCTACAAGATGGGCTGGATCCGGGTCAACCGGCGCTTCTACGGCTTCGTGATGGCCGCCGCGATGGGCTTCATGCTCCTCATGGTGACCAACCTGCTGTTCGCCGTCTTCGCCGGCGGTGACGGCCTCGGCTTCCGCAGCGGTGGCCTCGGCATCCTCTTCGGTGTCATCGGCATCATCCTGGGCGCCTGCTTCCTCGCCCTCGACTTCAAGCAGGTCGAGGACGGCGTGACCTACGGCGCGCCGCGCGAGGAGGCCTGGCTGGCCGCCTTCGGTCTCACCATGACCCTGGTGTGGATCTACCTGGAGATGCTGCGTCTGCTGTCGATCCTGCAGGGCGACGACTGACGCGTCCCGACTCGGGGGGAAGGGCCCGTCCGGCTTCGTGCCGGGCGGGCCCTTCCGCGTCTCCCGGTCGGGACGGGGGCGGTGCTCCGACCTTCCCCGTCGGACGAGGTGGTGCTCGGACCTCAGAGCAGTCTCCGGGCCGCCCGCCGCAGGTCGTACTCGTGCAGGATCGCCTTCGCGTGGCCGTAGGCCAGCTCGTGGGCCCCGCGGAGCCAGCTCACCCGCTCCTCGAATCGGAGGAGGGAGGGTCCCTCCTCGACGGTGCGCATCCAGTCGGAGATCTCACGACCGGTGCGGCCCGGGATGCGGGCCAGCATGTTGCGGTGGGTCTCTTCGGAGAATGTGTGGGACATCGGCGCCTCCGGACGCGTCGTACCGTGTGCTCCTCGTACTCCTGGCACTTCTTCACGTCACCGTGCCCAAGTGTTCGCCCGTTGGCAAGAGGCCCGGGACGGCGCGTAGGGTCGCGGGGTGCGCGATACGAGTGAACTGACCGCCGCCGTCGAACGCTTCGCGGACCGGCTGCGGGCCGCCCCGCAGAGCCGCCTCCAGCGCGGCGCGGCGGCCGAGGGGCTTGCCCTCGCCCGCGAGCTCGCGGTGCGCGCCCAGCGCGCGGAGGACCCGGAGCGGGAGCCGAGGACGATGCCGGACGCGGGGGTCTTCACCGTGGCCGACCAGCTGGTCGTCGCCGGGAACGATCTGGCCGAGATCCTGCGAACGGCCCCGGCCGACTCCCGCGAGGGGGAACTGGCAGAGGCCGTGGGACTGGTCCGTGAGGCGGCGGAGCGCTCGGGGCTGTAGCGCCCGCCCGGTGCGAGGGGCGCGGGATCAGAGGGATGCGATGACGCGGTCCGCCAGGATGTAGACGTTCTCGTCGTCCGCCTCGCCGTACGAGAAGGTGAGGGCGAAGGCGCCCGAGACGCCCGAGCCGCCGAGCAGCACCGGCGTACGACCGGAGCGCAGGGCCTCCGCGAGGCGCTCCGCGGTCTCGCGGTGCCCCGGGGTCATACAGAGCGTCGTGCCGTCCGCGAAGACGTACACGTCGAGCGTGCCGAGCGGGCCCGGACGCACGTCGGTCAGCGCGGTGGCGGTGTCGGCCAGCTCCTCGAGGCGGGCCACCGTCCGCTCGTGGTCGGTGACGACGGGGGTCTGCACCGGCACGAAGTCCGGGTGCGAGGGGTGCCGGCGACGGGCCGCGGCCAGCTCGGCCGAGTCCTCCGGGTACTCCTCGAAGGCGTCGATCGAGTCGAGCGGGTCCAGCGCGTCGGGGCCGTCGAGCGCGGCCGCCTCCGCCTCCATGGCCTCCAGGGCCATCGCCTCCAGGCCCACGAAGTCGGCCTGACGCGGGACGAAGAAGGTGCCGTCGTCGACCGGGCCGCCGAGGCCGCCCAGCAGGGACGGGGCGTCGGCCGCGTCCCGGGCCTCCTGCGCGGCCCAGAAGGCCCGCGCCTCGGCGAGCTCGCGCTCGCGCTCCTCGGCCAGCGCCTCCGCGACCGCGGCCCGTATCTCGGCCGCCGGCGTGGCACGGGCCGCGGGAACGGTGACGCCGTGCCCGGCCGCCAGTTCGCTCCGCAGGGCCGTGACCTGCTTGCGGAGACCGTGGACGGCGTGCAGGGCGGCAGCGCCCACGGCCGTGGCAGCGGCCGTGGTCAGCAGCAGGGCAAGAGGCATGGCGCTCACTGACGTACTCCCGATTCCGAGTCGATCCCCCGACTTCCTACATCAGCTTGTCCTGGGGTGGGGCCCGCTGTCAGTGCATTACGTCACGAATTGGACAGGTATTTCTACCAGGTGTTTAGTCCCGAAACGGCTCTGACCTGGGAAAACGAACTCCCCCGGGACGTAGGTCACATCCTGGGGGAGATTCGGTCACGGCTCGGACGCGGAGCGGTTGGAGCCCTCGGTACGAGGAGACGCGCCCCGGCGCACTCCCCGTCCTACGGCAGGCGCGCGGCCGCCCTGGGGCCCGGCCTTACGACAGGCGCTCGATCACCATGGCCATGCCCTGGCCGCCGCCGACGCACATGGTCTCCAGGCCGAACTGCTTGTCGTGGAACTGGAGGCTGTTGATCAGCGTGCCGGTGATCCGGGCGCCGGTCATGCCGAAGGGGTGGCCGACGGCGATGGCGCCACCGTTGACGTTCACCTTGTCCAGGTCCAGGCCCAGGTCCTGGTAGGACGGGATCACCTGGGCCGCGAAGGCCTCGTTGATCTCGGCCAGGTCGATGTCGCCGATGGTCAGGCCGGCGCGCTTGAGGGCCTGCTTCGACGCCTCGACCGGGCCGAGGCCCATGATCTCGGGGGAGAGGCCGGAGACGCCGGTGGAGACGATGCGGGCGAGCGGGGTCAGACCGAGCTCGCGGGCCTTCGTGTCCGACATGATGACGAGCGCGGCGGCGCCGTCGTTCAGCGGGCAGCAGTTGGCGGCGGTGACCAGGCCGTCGGGGCGGAAGACCGGCTTGAGGCCCTGCACGCCCTCCAGGGTGACGCCGGCGCGCGGGCCGTCGTCCCCGGAGACCACGGTGCCGTCCGGGAGCGTCACCGGGGTGATCTCGCGCTCCCAGAAGCCGTTCTTGATGGCCTGCTCGGCGAGGTTCTGCGAGCGGACGCCGAACTCGTCCATCTCCTGGCGGCTGATGCCCTTGAGGCGGGCCAGGTTCTCCGCGGTCTGGCCCATGGCGATGTACGCGTCCGGGATGACGCCGTCCTCGCGCGGGTCGTGCCACGTGGAGCCCTCGGAGGCGGCGACCTCGGCGGTACGGGCCTCGGCCTCGGCGAAGAAGGGGTTGTGCGTGTCGGGCAGGGAGTCCGAGTTGCCCTTCACGAAGCGGGACACCATCTCGACACCGGCCGAGATGAAGACGTCGCCCTCGCCGGCCTTGATCGCGTGCAGCGCCATGCGGGAGGTCTGCAGCGAGGAGGAGCAGTACCGGGTGATCGTGCAGCCCGGCAGGTGGTCCATGCCCATCTGCACGGCCACGATGCGGCCCAGGTTGTTGCCCTGCTCGCCGCCGGGAAGGCCGCAGCCCAGCATCAGGTCGTCGATGTCGCGCGGGTCGAGCTCCGGCACCTTGGCCAGGGCGGCCTTGACGATGGTCGCGGTGAGGTCGTCCGGCCGCAGGTCCTTGAGGGAGCCCTTGAAGGCCCGGCCGATGGGCGAGCGGGCGGTCGAGACGATCACGGCTTCGGGCATCACGGCTCCATGAGGGTGCGGAGTGAGCGGACTGAAAGGGAAGTTACCCGTACGTACCGCATGGGGTCACCGGCCTGGGCATGTGATGCGGACCTCTTTTCTAAGCGAGCGCTCAGTTGGTGGGGGCGGGTGTCTCCGCGGCCCCTTCCCCCTGCGCCTCCGGCGACGCGTCCGCCGCGACCGGCAGACGCCGCCTGCGGCGGTGCTTCAGAAGGGCCCAGGGGGCGCGGGCGCCCGTGACCTCCGTGCCCGCCTCCTTCGCCGCCTCCGCCGCCGCCTTCGCGACCGGCAGCATGTTCTCCCGCCGTGCCGGTTCCAGGCGGTCCGTCTCCGGCCACACCCCCAGCACCGCGCACATCGTCGGCAGCACCGCCATCGCCGCCGTCGCGTACCCCTCAGCGGAGGGGTGGAAGTTGTCCACCCCGAACATCTCGCGCGGGTTCGCCGCGAACTCGGGCCCGAGCAGGTCGCCCAGCGACACCGTCCGGCCGCCCTGCTCGATCACCACGATCGTCTGCGCCGCCGCCAGTTGCCGCGAGGCCCGCCGGGCCAGCCAGCGCAGCGGCTGGTAGACCGGCTCGATCGTCCCGAGGTCCGGGCAGGTCCCGACCACCACCTCCGCGCCGGCCGTCCGCAGCCGCCGGACCGCCGACGCCAGGAGCCGTACCGACTCCGTCGGCGACATCCGGTGCGTCACGTCGTTCGCGCCGATCATGATCACGCAGACGTCCGGCGGCCCGAGCGGCTGGGCGAGCAGCAGCGACACCTGACGCTCCAGGTCGTCGGAGCGGGCGCCGGAGAGCGCCACGTTCCGCAGCACCACCGGCCGCTCCGCGACCGCTGCGAGCCCCGAGGCGAGCAGCGCTCCCGGCGTCTGGCCCGAGCGGCGCACCCCCTGACCCGCGGCCGTGGAATCACCCAGAAGGGCCAGCCGCAGGGGGTCGTCCGTGCCGAACGCGCGGCCGTAGAGGCCGTCCGCCCCCGGTGGCAGGGGGGCCGCTCCGCCGCCCACCGTCCGCTTCGCGATCTGCATCTCGGCCAGCAGGACGCCCACCGCCGCCACACCCAGCAGTCCGATGCTCCCGCCGCCGTACGCCGCACCCGCCGCGATCCGCCGCGCCACCCTCGCCCTCGACATGGGGCCGTCACCTCCTTCAAGCCGTTCAGGGTCTAACTGCCCCGTAACCCGCTCCGACTACGCATACGCTGGCCACACCATTACGGAGACCCCGGAGATTACGGTGCAATTCCACGACTCGATGATCAGCCTCGTCGGCAACACCCCGCTGGTGAAGCTCAACAGCGTCACAGCGGGTATTCAGGCGACCGTTCTGGCCAAGGTCGAGTACTTCAACCCCGGAGGCTCGGTCAAGGACCGGATCGCCCTGCGGATGATCGAGGCGGCCGAGCAGAGCGGCGAGCTCAAGCCCGGCGGAACGATCGTCGAGCCCACGTCCGGCAACACCGGCGTCGGCCTGGCGATCGTGGCGCAGACGAAGGGCTACAAGTGCATCTTCGTCTGCCCCGACAAGGTGTCCCTCGACAAGATCAACGTACTGCGGGCGTACGGGGCCGAGGTCGTCGTCTGCCCCACCGCGGTCGACCCGGAGCACCCGGACTCGTACTACAACGTCTCGGACCGCCTGGTCCGTGAGACGCCCGGTGCCTGGAAGCCCGACCAGTACTCCAACCCGAACAACCCGCGCTCCCACTACGAGACCACCGGTCCCGAGCTCTGGGAGCAGACGGAGGGGAAGATCACCCACTTCGTCGCGGGCGTCGGCACCGGCGGCACGATCTCCGGCACCGGCAACTACCTCAAGGAGGCCAGCGGCGGCTCCGTGAAGGTCATCGGCGCCGACCCGGAGGGCTCGGTCTACTCGGGCGGCTCGGGCCGCCCGTACCTGGTCGAGGGCGTCGGCGAGGACTTCTGGCCGACCGCGTACGACCGGAACGTCACGGACCGGATCGTCGCCGTGTCCGACAAGGACTCGTTCCAGATGACCCGCCGCCTCGCCAAGGAGGAGGGCCTCCTCGTCGGCGGTTCCTGCGGCATGGCCGTCGTGGCCGCGCTCGAGGTCGCCAGGGAGCTCGGCCCGGACGACGTCGTCGTCGTCCTGCTGCCGGACTCCGGCCGCGGCTACATGTCGAAGATCTTCAGCGACGAGTGGATGGCCGACTACGGCTTCCTGGAGGACACCTCCACGGCCACCGTCGCCGACGTCCTGCGCCACAAGGAGGGCGGCACCATGCCCTCCCTGGTCCACATGCACCCGGACGAGACCGTCGGCCAGGCCATCGAGGTGCTCCGCGAGTACGGCGTCTCCCAGATGCCCATCGTGAAGCCCGGCGCCGGCCACCCCGACGTGATGGCCGCCGAGGTCGTCGGCTCGGTCGTCGAGCGCGAGCTGCTCGACCACCTCTTCACCAAGAAGGCCTCCCTCGAGGACCCGCTCGAGGAGCACATGAGCGCGCCGCTGCCGCAGGTCGGTTCCGGCGAGCCGGTCGCCGACCTGATGTCCGTCCTCGGCGAGGCCGCCGACGCGGCGATCGTGCTGGTCGAGGGCAAGCCGACCGGCGTCGTCAGCCGCCAGGACCTGCTGGCCTTCCTGGCCAACGGCGGCGCGAAGTAGTTCCCCGGGCCGGTGCGGCGGGTGCCGCGGGCGCGTTCGCGCAATCGGTACGAGCGCGACACGTTCGCGCAGCACCCGCTTAACACGCGTCCGGCACATTGGTGGTTGTCGGCGTCACGGACTTCCGGAGCGGCTCCCGGACTCCTGACGACGCCGCGGACGCGGAGGCCGGCCCTGACCCGGGCCCGTGTCCTCGCGGGGACCGCCGTCGTCCCGCCCCCCGATTCGGGGGTGCGGCGGTCCCCGCGCCGACTTCCGTGGTCGGGCCCGCCGGGCTTC
>NZ_JBHTSA010000085.1:0-36778 GCF_042795405.1 Streptomyces sp. NPDC056480
CCCGGGGGATCACCCCCGGGCCCCGCGCCGTGAGCCGTGAGCCGAACTGCCCGGCTCCGTGCCTCAGTTCTCCTGCTCGCGCTCCACCTGGTCGTTCCACTCGCGCTTGATCGCGCGCCATGCCTCGTCCGACTTGCCCTGGCGCCAGTAGCCCGAGATCGACAGCCGCTCGCGCGGGACCTCGCGGTCCAGCCGCAGGTGGCGGCGGAGGTCCTTCACGAAGCCCGCCTCGCCGTGGACGAAGGCGTGCACGTCGCCCGCCGGGAAGTCCAGGCTCTGCACGGCCTCGACGAGCGCCTCGCCCGCCGGGCGGTCACCCCGGTGCAGCCAGGTGACCTGGATGTCGTGCTCCGTCGCGAACTTCTGCTCCTCGGCGGCGTCCGAGATCTCCACGAACGCGTGCACCCGCGCCCCCGCGGGCAGCCGCTCCAGGGCCACCGCGATCGCCGGCAGCGCGCTCTCGTCGCCCGCGAGCAGGTGCCAGTCCGCCGCCGGGTCCGGCGTGTAGCCGCCGCCGGGGCCGAGGAAGCGCATCGTCTCGCCCGCCTGGGCCCGCGCCGCCCACGGACCCGCGAGGCCCTCGTCGCCGTGGACCACGAAGTCGATGGTCAGCTCACGGTGGACCGGGTCCCAGGCCCGCACGGTGTACGTGCGCGTCGTCGGCCACTGCTCCCGGGGGAACTCCTCCCGGATCCGGTCCATGTCGAACGGCTCCGGATAGGCGACGCCCTCGGGGGCGAAGAGCAGCTTCACGTAGTGATCGGTGTACTCGCCGACCTCGAAGGCGTCGAGACCGGGGCCGCCCAGGACGACCCGCACCATGTGCGGGGTGATGCGCTCCGTGCGCACCACACGCGCTTCGGTGGCCTTCGGTGCCTTGCGGGGCTGCTCCGCCACGAGTGGCTCTCCTGACTCGACGTAACTCGACGTACTGGGTACTTAGGTATGCCTAAGCTAGCACCCCGAGGCGCGGTCGACCCAGTGTGGCCGGATTTCGTCAGCGCGCCAGGACCGGAAGCAGGCGGCCCACGGCCCCGCCGAGGCCCCAGCGCTTCGCGAGGGCGTCGAGGGCCGCCGGGTCATGGGGAGTCTTCGGCAGGGTCGCGTCGAACTCCGGCAGCGGTACGTCCCCGGCGACGCGCACCACGGTCGGTGCGACGTCCAGGTACGCCGCCGCCTCCACGATCCCGCGCCGCTTGGCCGGCGTCAGCTTCGACGTCCGGTCCTCGGCGGCCGCCCGTACGCCCGCCAGGTCGCCGTACTCCGTGATCAGCTGCGCGGCCGTCTTCTCGCCGATGCCCTTCACGCCGGGGAGCCCGTCGCTCGCGTCACCGCGCAGCGCCGCGAAGTCCGCGTACTGGTCGGGGCGCACGCCGTACTTCGTGCGGATCAGCTCCGCGTCCACCAGGTCGCAGTCGCCCACGCCCTTGCGCGGGTACAGCACGCGGACGCCCCGCGCGTCGTCCACCAGCTGGAACAGGTCCCGGTCGCCCGTGACGATGTCCACCGGCCC
This sequence comes from Streptomyces sp. NPDC056480, assembly GCF_042795405.1. Classification (NCBI taxonomy): domain Bacteria; kingdom Bacillati; phylum Actinomycetota; class Actinomycetes; order Kitasatosporales; family Streptomycetaceae; genus Streptomyces; species Streptomyces sp. NPDC056480. Next base: position 1,514 of record NZ_JBHTSA010000085.1, read on the forward strand.
CGACGCGTGCCCCGCGAGCGTCCCGATCACGTCGTCCGCCTCGTAGCCCGCCGCGCCGATCCGGGCGATGCCGAGCGCCGCCAGGACCTCCTCGATCACCGGCACCTGCGGGGACAGGGTGTCCGGGATCTCCTCCTCGTCCGGGCCGGTCTCCGTCTCCACGGCCACCCGGTGCGCCTTGTACGAGGGGATCAGGTCGACCCGCCACTGCGGCCGCCAGTCGTTGTCCCAGCAGGCCACGAGGTCGTCAGGGTGGTGGTCCTGGACGAGCCGGCCGATGAAGTCGAGCAGTCCGCGCACGGCGTTCACGGGCGAGCCGTCGGGGGCCCTGACGGAGTCCGGCACGCCGAAGTAGGCGCGGAAGTAGAGGCTGGCGGTGTCGAGGAGCATGAGGCGTCGAGTCACCTGCTTGATTTTAGGGCTCGGGAGGCCCCCGGGGCCGGGGAACACGTTGCGCCGAGCGCCCGCCAGGTTCGCATTGTGCCGAGCGCCCGTCGAGTGCCCGTCGAGGGCCGTCGTGAGCGTGCGGCGTGCGGCGTGCGGCGAGGGGGCAAGCGGTGAGCGGTGAGCGGTGAGCGGTTCCGGCGTCCGGGGACGCGCTCGCCCTCCCCGCGGTTCCGACCCCCTGCACGTGACCCCCGTCACCTTTGCGTTTGCACCCTGTGAAGCAGGGCAGGCGCGAGCCCGGAGCGGAACCCGGTACGGGATTCAACGAAAGGATCCCCGTACGCGAACGGGCCCGCGGGCCGATCCCGCCCGCTCCACGGCCCAACCACGCGGGGGTGGCGGGGGCCGTTTTCGTCGCTACCCGTGAGGTTCATGTGTCCAGGCTCCAGGCAGACCACCTGTTCAAGGTGTTCGGCAGACGACCCGACGAAGCCGTCCGCAGGCTCGCCGCCGGCGACACCGACCGCGAGGAGCTGCGCGCCGAGGGGACGACAGCAGCCGTCGTGGACGCCGGTTTCACCGTCGAGCCCGGCCAGATCTTCGTCGTGATGGGGCTCTCAGGGTCCGGCAAGTCGACCCTTCTCCGCATGCTCAACGGCCTGCTCGAGCCCACCGCCGGCCGGGTCCTCTTCGACGGACGTGACCTCACCGCGCTGTCCCCCCGCGATCTGCGCACGGTCCGGTCCACCAAGATCAGCATGGTGTTCCAGCACTTCGCGCTGTTCCCACACCGAAACGTTCTGGAGAACGCCGCCTACGGCCTGGAGGTCCAGGGCGTCCCGCGCGCCGAGCGCGAGACCCGGGCCACCGAGGCCCTCGAACTGTGCGGTCTCGCCGGCTGGGAGAAGTCCTGGCCCGACGAGCTCTCCGGCGGCATGCAGCAGCGCGTCGGCCTGGCCCGTGCGCTCGCGACCGACGCCGATCTGCTCCTCATGGACGAGTCCTTCAGCGCGCTCGACCCGCTGATCCGCCGCGACATGCAGGACCAGCTCCTCGTGCTCCAGCAGCGGCTGAAGAAGACCATCGTCTTCATCACCCACGACCTCAACGAGGCCATGCGCCTCGGCGACCGGATCGCCGTCATGCGCGACGGCAGGATCGTGCAGCTCGGCACCGCCGAGGACATCCTGGTCCGCCCCGCCGACGACTACGTCGCCTCCTTCATCCAGGACGTCGACCGCTCCCGGGTGCTCACGGCCTCCGCCGTGATGACGGGCGGCGCCACCCCGGCGGACTGCCCCGCCGACTGCGCCTGCGAGGCGGTCGGCCCGGACACGCTCGTCGCCGACCTGTGCGCCGTCGCCGCCCGCGCCCCGCACCCCGTGACCGTCCGGGACTCCGACGGCGCCGTCCTCGGGGTCGTACCGACGGAGCGCCTGCTCGCCGTCATGGGCGGACTCGGCGCGAGGGACGCCGGCGACCCGACCGGCACGAAGGCCGGCGGCAAGGCCGACACGGAGACCGCCGGCCGTACCGGCGGCAAGACCGGCACCCGGGCCGACGCCAGGACCGGCGGCAAGGCCGACACCGAGACCGGCGGCAAGACCGACGCCACGACCGGCAGCAAGGCCGACGCCACGACCGCCACCCAGTCGACGAAGGAGCTGACCGCCCGTGCCTAGGCTTCCCCTCGGTGAGTGGGTCGACAGCTCCGTCGACTGGCTCCAGGCCCAGTTCTCCTGGCTCTTCGACGCGATCACCACCGGCGTCACCGGCCTCTACGACGGCATCGACGCCGTCCTGTCCGCACCCCAGCCGCTGCTCTTCGCCGGCATCCTCGCCGTCGTCGCCTGGTGGCTGCGCGGGCTCGCCGCCGGTGTGCTCGCCTTCGCCGGGTTCGCGCTCGTCGACTCGGTCCAGCTGTGGGACGAGGCCATGGCGACCCTGTCGCTCGTGCTCGTCGCCACCCTGGTGACCCTGGTGATCGCCGTACCGCTCGGCATCTGGGCGGCCCGCTCGAAGACCGTCAGTGCCGTGCTCCGGCCGGTCCTCGACTTCATGCAGACCATGCCGGCGATGGTCTACCTCATCCCCGGCATCATCTTCTTCGGTGTGGGTGTCGTCCCCGGCATCATCGCCACCATCGTCTTCGCGCTGCCCCCGGGCGTCCGCATGACCGAGCTGGGCATCCGGCAGGTCGACGGTGAACTCGTCGAGGCCGCAGAGGCGTTCGGCACCACCCCGCGCAACACGCTGCTGCGCGTGCAGCTCCCGCTGGCCCTGCCGACGATCATGGCCGGCGTCAACCAGGTCATCATGCTCGGCCTGTCCATGGTCGTCATCGCCGGCATGGTCGGCGGCGGCGGGCTCGGCGGCGCCGTCTACCGCGCCATCGGCAACGTCGACATCGACCTCGGCTTCGAGGCCGGCGTCTCCATCGTCGTCCTCGCCATGTACCTGGACCGGATGACCGGCGCCCTCGGCCGCCAGGTCTCCCCGCTCGGCCGCCGCGCCGCCGCCAAGGCCCGCGCCGCGCTGAGCGCCAGGCGCCCCGGGGCGAAGCTGTGGGCCCACCGCCCGCAGCCCGTCACCGCACTCGTCGGTGTCGTCGTGCTCGCCCTCGTCGCCGGCGGCACGGGCTTCCTCGGCGGCTCCGGCACGGGCTCCACCACCGCCTCGGGCGCCGGCGGCGGTCAGGGCAAGAAGATCAGCATCGGCTACATCCCCTGGGACGAGGGCATCGCCTCCACGTACCTGTGGAAGGAGCTCCTGGAGCGCCGTGGGTACGAGGTCGACACCAAGCAGCTGGAGGCCGGCGCGCTCTACACCGGCCTGGCCGGTGGCCAGCTCGACTTCCAGACCGACTCCTGGCTGCCCGTCACCCACGCCCAGTACTGGGAGAAGTACAAGAACAAGCTGGAGGACCTCGGTTCCTGGTACGGCCCCACCTCCCTCGAACTCTCCGTCCCCTCGTACGTGAAGGGCGTCGACTCGCTCGCCGACCTCAAGGGCAAGGCCGGACAGTTCAAGGGCCGGATCGTGGGCATCGAGCCCAGCGCCGGAATGATGGGCATCCTGAAGGGCAAGGTCCTCAAGGAGTACGGCCTCGAGGGTGAGTACGAGGTCGTCGACGGCTCCACGCCCGGCATGCTCGCCGAGCTGAAGCGCGCCTACGAGCGCAAGGAACCGGTCGTCGTGACCCTCTGGTCGCCGCACTGGGCCTACTCCGCGCAGGACCTGAAGAAGCTCGCCGACCCCAAGGGCTCCTGGGGCAAGGGCGACGGCGTCCACACCCTGGCCCGTAAGGGCTTCGCCGCCGAGAACCCCGAGGTCGGCGCCTGGCTGAAGAACTTCAAGATGACCGAGAAGCAGCTCACGGATCTCGAAGCCGTCATCCAGGAGACCGGCAAGGGCAAGGAGCAGCAGGCCGTCCGGACCTGGCTCGACAAGAACCCGGGCCTCGCGGAGAAGCTCGCGCCGCAGTAGCCCGCCGTCAGCCCGCCAGGGGCACGGCCGTGACCCGGCCGTAGCCCCGGGGCGACGGACAGCGACCGACTGAACGGTTCCTGTCCGAAAAGGGGTGGTCGCCGAACGTGTTCGGCGGCCACCCCTTTTCGTCACGACGCGAAACCCCGCCCCAAAGCTGCGTAAGGTTCAGGTAACCGCCCGGTACGGGTACGCACGAGGCACGAGGGAGGGAGCCGACATGGACGAGAAGGAAGCACCCCGCGTGGGCGCGGCCGTCAAGAGGCGACGCAGAGCGCTCCAGCTCACCCTGGCCGTCGTCTCCTCGCGCAGCGGTCTCTCCGTGCCGTTCCTCAGCCAGGTCGAGAACGACCGCGCGCGTCCCAGCCACCGCTCCCTGGAACTGGTCGCCGACGCCCTGGGGACCACGGCCGCCGACCTCCTGGCCGCCGCCGAGGCCTCCCGTACCGTCGACGTCGTACGGGCCGACGAGGTCTCCCCGGCCCTGCCCCCGGGCGTCCGGGCGATCGTCCGCGGCCGCCACCAGCTGCACGCCCTGGAGTTCACCGGCGAGCAGGACGCGGGCCGCGAGTTCCAGCACCGGAACGACGAGCTGCTGTACGTGGCCGACGGGGCCGCCGAGGTCGAGGCGGAGGGCCGCGCGTACCGGCTGGGCCGCGGCGACACGCTCTATCTCTCCGGCGGGGTGCGCCACCGCTGGCGCGCCACCGAGGCGGGCACCCGGCTGCTCGTCGTCGCGGTCGCCGAGCACGTCGAGGCCGAGGAGGAATGAGCGCGGGGCGGGGCACGGTCAGGAGGATCGTCTCCCTGGTGCCGTCGCTGACGGAGGCCGTTGCCGTCACCGCTCCCGGTCTGCTCGTCGGGGCCACGGACTGGTGCGTCCGCCCGGCCGACCTCGACGTCGCACGGATCGGCGGCACCAAGAACCCCGACGTCCGCGCGATCACGGCGCTCGGCCCCGACCTCGTCCTCGCCAACGAGGAGGAGAACCGCGCCGCCGACCTCGCCGAGCTGCGGGCCGCCGGTCTCGACGTCCTCGTCACGGAGATCCGCACGCTCGACCAGGGCCTGAGCGAGCTGGAGCGGGTCCTCGCCGCGTGCGGCGCGCCCCGCAGGCCCCGCTGGCTCGACGAGGCCGAGGCGGCGTGGGAGGCGGTCGCACCGGAGGGGGAGCGCACGGCGGTCGTGCCGATCTGGCGGCGCCCCTGGATGGTCCTGGGCCGTGACACCTTCGCCGGTGATCTGCTGGCCCGCCTCGGGGTCCGCAACCTGTACGCCGAGCACCCGGAGCGCTATCCGCGGCTGCCGCTGGACGAGCTCCGCGCCGCGGCGCCCGACCTGGTCGTGCTGCCCGACGAGCCGTACCGCTTCACGCCCGACGACGGCCCCGAGGCGTTCCCCGGGACCGCCGCCGCGCTCGTCGACGGGCGTCACCTCACCTGGTACGGGCCGTCTCTCGTCGAAGCGCCGCGGGTGCTGGCGCGGGCCCTGCGAGCAGCGCACCGCTGATCAGGCCGCGGACGGTGTGGGACCCGGCGACCAGCCAGGCCGCGACGAGGGCCGCGTACAGGCCGATCGCGAGCCACCGGAAGGCGGCGAGACCGGTGTGCTGGGCGAGCCCCTCGGCGCCGGTCACGCAGGTCCCGACGGGGAAGGTGAACGCCCAGAACGTCATCGCGAAGCCCATGCCCTGACGGCGCGCCCGCAGCACCATCGCCCCGGCGAGGGCCAGCCACAGCAGGGCGAAGCCCATGACGGGCACGCCGTAGAGGACGGCGAAGGAGGCGAAGCCGTGGGCGTACGGGGCGGGGAGCACGCCGGGGGCGACGTCGGCGAACTTGTTCGCGGCGGTGGTCGACTGGCCGAGGGGGCCGAGGACGAGGAAGAGGGTGGGGGTGAGCGCGAGGGGCAGCGGGCCGCCGGTCACGAGCCGGCCGAAGACCAGCGGCAGCATGACCAGGGTCGCGAGGAGGCTGACGCCGAACATCGCCCAGCAGGCGAGGAGCAGGGTCTCCTGGGCCTGTCCGGCGGGCAGATGGGGCACAAGGAGGGGGCCGAGGGCGGCGGAGACCATGGGGGCGACGACCGGCAGCAGCCACACGGGGGACGCGTTCTCGATCTTGTGGTGGACGACCATGAGGTACGGGATGCCGACCGCGGCCGCGAGACCGACGACCGTGCCGGCGGTGAACAGGACGGTGTCGAGCGCGACGGCGGCGGGGAGCCCGATCCAGTCCCTGCCCACGATCACGGCGCCGCCGCCGACCGCGAGCAGCGCCATTGAGAGACAGCCGTAGAACGGCGCCATGGCGGGGTCGAGGAGGTGGGCGCGGGCCTGGTCGCGGTGGTGGATCCAGTGCGTGGTGCGGGCGGCGAGCAGGACGAGCAGCATCGCGAGGGACAGCGCCCAGACCGCGGCGCAGGCGGTGCGCAGGCCGGGGAGGCCGAGCGGGAGCCCGGCGCCGGCGTTGGCCACGATGGCGGTGCCCATCACGGAGGCGTACCAGTTGGGTCCGAGGTGACGGACCGAACGGGCCGGGGAGGCGGCCGGCCGGGCGCCGGGGGTGGTGGCGCGGACGGTCGGGAGGGGAGGTGCGAGGCTTGCCATGGCTCCACCGTCGTCCGATTCCCCGGCCCCCACCAGGGATCTTGCGGCTATGACGTCATAAGCTGGCTTTATGAGCAGCAGCGGGGAGCCACGCGGGGAGCGGCACGAGGAGCAGCACACGGGCGGGCGTCGGACCGAGGTGTACGGCTCCGGCGTCAGGGCGCAGCTCCACCACCGGGTCCCGGATCTCGGGGCGCTCGAACTGCTCCTCGCCGTCGCCCGGCACGGGAGCCTCGGCGCCGCCGCCCGTGAGGTCGGCATCACCCAGCCGGCCGCCAGCAGCCGGATCCGCTCGATGGAGCGGCAGCTCGGCGTGGCTCTGGTGGACCGTTCGCCGCGCGGCTCACGGCTCACCGACGCGGGTGCGCTCGTCACCGACTGGGCGCGGCGGATCGTCGAGGCGGCCGAGGCCTTCGACGCGGGCGCCCAGGCGCTGCGCGGGCGGCGGGACTCCCGACTGCGGGTGGCCGCGTCGATGACGATCGCCGAGTACCTGCTGCCCGGCTGGCTGATCGCGCTGCGCGCCGAGCGTCCGGACACGGCGGTGTCGCTCCAGGCCGGAAACTCGGCGGTCGTCGCGGAGCGGCTCCTCGCGAACGAGGCGGACATGGGTTTCGTGGAGGGCCTCGCGGTGCCGGACGGCCTCGACGGGGTGGTCGTGGCGCACGACCGGCTCGTGATCGTCGCGGCGCCCTCGCACCCGTGGGCCCGCCGCCGCGGCCCGCTGGACCCGGCGGAGCTGGCGGCGACCCCGCTGGTCCTGCGGGAACGGGGCTCCGGCACCCGGCAGGTCCTGGACGCGGCGCTCTCGGACCACGGCGGGCTCGCGCGGCCGCTGCTCGAACTCGCCTCCACGACGGCGGTGAAGGCCGCCGCGGTCAGCGGGGCGGGGCCGGCCGTCCTCAGCGAACTCGCCGTCGCCGAGGAACTGGCCTCGCGGCGCCTGGTGGCCATCCCCGTCGCGGGGGCCGAGCTGCGCCGCGACCTCCGCGCGGTCTGGCCCACCGGTCACCGCCCGACCGGCCCGGCCCGCGACCTGCTCTCCCTGACCCGCGCCCGCCCGACGGGCTGAACACCCGCCGGGCCGGGGCGGCTCAGGTGTGCCGGGCCGGGGGACCGCTCGGGTATGGCGGGCCGGGGCGGCTCAGGTGCGGCGGATCAGACCCCCGCCGCCCGGTGCGTGATCCGTCCGTCCAGGACCGTCAGCAGGACCGGCAGGTCCGGCAGGTCCGTCGCCGGGGTCGTGAGCGGGTTGCCGCCGAAGACCGTCAGATCGCCGCGGAAGCCCGGTGCGAGCCGGCCGGCCTCGTGCTCCTCGCCCGCCGCGTACGCCGCCGCCGTCGTCATGCCCCGGAGCGCCTCCAGCGCCGTCAGCGCCTGCTCGTGACCGTGCGGCGCCTGTCCCAGGTCGCGGCTCGGACGCCGGTGCCGCGCGCCGGCCATCACGCCGAGCGGCGGGAACGGCGCGATCGGCCAGTCGGAGCCGAGGACCACCGTGGCCCCGGAGTCCGCCAGGTCCCGGCAGCGCCACGCGCGCGAGGCGCGCTCCTCGCCGAGGCGGCGCGACCAGTTGTCGGTGTGGTCGGCCCGGGTGAAGTCGCAGCAGTGCGTGGGCTGCATGGAGGCCAGTACGCCCAGCTCCGCGAAGCGGCGCAGCGTGTCGTCCGGCACCGTCTCGATGTGCTCGACCCGGTGCCGCACCTCGCTGCCGCTGCCGCTGCCCGCACGTGCCTTCTCGACGGCGTCGAGGACGTGCCGCACGGCGGCGTCGCCGATGGCGTGCGTCGCCGTCGCGATCCCGGCCCGGTGCAGCTCCCCGATGATGCGGGTGTACGCGTCGGGGTCCGGCCAGAAGGCGTGCGTGGACTCGCCGTGGCAGTCGGGCCGCTCCAGCCACGCGGTGCCGTTGTCGATGGTCCCGTCCATGAAGAGCTTCACGCCCGCGACCTGCCACAGCGCGCCGCCCGTGCCCTGCAGCGCGATGAGGTCCCGTACGCCGTCCGCGTCGGTGCCGGGCTGGCACCAGGGCGCCACCCGGAGCCGCAGCGCCAGCTCGCCGGCCTCGTCGAGCTTTCCGTACAGCGCGAGGCTCTCGCCGTTCGCGTCCATGGCGTGACCGCCGGTGAGTCCGGCCGCGGCCATGGACCGCAGGGCCGCCGCGAGCCGCTCCCGGCTCTCCTCGGGCGTCGGGCGCGGGGCGACCCGCTCGACGAGCTCGCAGGCGGCGTCCTCCTGGAGCAGTCCGGTCGGGTGTCCGTCGGTGTCGCAGACGACCTCGGCGGAGGCCTGGTCGAAGGTGCGGGGTCCGTCGACCCCGGCGAGTTCGAGCGCCCGCCGGCTGGCGAGGGCCGAGTGGGCGTCGAAGAGCAGCAGGAACGCCGGGATGCCGTCGAGGACCGCGTCGAAGGGGGCGATGCCGACGGGGTGGTCGCCGAAGACGTTCGGGTCGAGGCCCCAGCCGAAGAGCCAGTCGCCCCGGCCGAGGGTCCGGGCCTCGCGGGCGAGGGCCTCGCGCACGTCGTCGAGGTCGGCGCAGTACGACAGGTCGAGGCCGTGGGTCAGTTCGGCGCCGGACACCGGGTGCAGGTGCCCGTCGACGAGACCGGGGGTGACGACGGCACCCTTGAGGTCCACGACGGTGGTGGCGGGTCCCGCGAGCGCGCGGATCTCGCGGTCGTCGCCGAGGGCGGCGATCCGGCCGTCGTCGGAGACGGCGAGCGCGGTATCGGGCAGGAACGCCCCCGTGCCGGGGTCGAGCAGACGGGCGGAGAGCAGGACGAGTCGGGTGCGCACGGGTGGCTCCAGGGCTTCCGGGAAGGGGACGGGTGCGGAGGCCGGCGGGTGCCTCGTCGACCGGGTCGGTCGGGTGGGCCGGCGGGTGGCCTCGGTGAAGGGGTCGGTCGGGTGGGGCCCGGGGGTGGCCTCGGTGACGGGGCCGGGCGGGCGGACCCGCGGGCGGCCTGGTCGACCGGGTCGGTCGGCTGGGCCCGCGGGCGGCCCCGGGGAGGGGGTCGGTCGGGCGGTGCCGGTCAGGCGGGCCCGGCCGGCGGCGGTACGTCGGTCAGCGCGCCGTGCGGCAGTCCGAGTTCGCGTTCCGCCGTGGTCAGGGCCATCCGGGTCACGACGTCCGGCCGGTCGGTCCGGTCGGAGTTGGCGTGGGCGCCGAGGCCGTCGAGCACCACCAGGATCTGGATGGCGGTGGCACGAGGGTCGTCCGTGCGGAACTCGCCGCGTGCGACGCCCTCGCGGATGAGCTGCTCCAGGCGGTCGTCGGAGGCGAGTTCCTGTTCGGTGACCCGGTCGCGAAGGACGGGCCGGTAGCGGCTGAGGTGCCGGGCGTTGATCCACAGCCGGCTGATGTCGTCGTACGCCTCGCCCGCCGAGAGGGCGAAGTAGTGCGCGAGCCACTGCGTGGGCGTCCCGTGGGGGCGCTCAGCGGGCAGCAGCGCGTCGAGCTCGCCGGTGGCGGCCACGCTGAACGCCTCGCCCACCAGATCCTCCGCCGAGGGGAAGTAGTGGCTGATCAGACCGGGTCGTACGGTGAGCTCCTCGGCGATCCGCCGCAGGGTGACGCACTCGAGCCCCTCGGTCAGGGCCACGCGTGCGGCGGTCTCCACGATCTCCGCCCGCCGGGCTTCGGGCGTTTTCCGAACTCTCTTGCGCTGGACGCTTGACGACATAACCGCGATGCTATTGAGTGTGCGACCAATAAGCAACCAGGTGGGCACCACACGCATCCGGAGGGCCGCATGGCTTCCACGATCCCCGACCCGCTCCCAGGCCCTCAGGGCGCACAGGTCGCCTTGCAGGACACCGATCGGCCCGGCCGCATCGAGGCGCACGGCATCGACCACATACCCGAGTCCGAGCGCCACGGCCACCCCCGCGAGCTCTTCTCCGTGTGGGCGGCGGCGAACGTCAACTACCTCAGCCTCGTCATCGGCGGAGCCCTCGTCCTGATGGGCCTGAACCTCTGGCAGGCCGTCGCCGTGACCGTCGTGGGCAACCTGTTCTGGCTGCTCCCCGGCCTCCTCGCCACCTCGGGACCGGCCGCCGGCGCGCCCAGCGAGGTGATCACCCGGGCCGTCTACGGCGTCCTCGGCAACCGCGTGAACAACGCGGTCGGCGGCTGGCTGGTCTCCGTCTGCTACTTCGCGCTCAACCTGGCCGCCGCGGCCACCGCCGCCTTCGCGCTCGTCGAGAAGGCGGGCATCACCGCCACCACCCCGGTCAAGGTGGCCGTCATCGTGGTCATCGCCGCGCTCACGCTGATCATCAGCGTCTACGGGCACGGCCTGATCATCAAGCTGTACCTGCCGATCACCCTGGTCCTCGCCGCGGCCTTCACCGTCGTCGCGTTCGCCGTCCTGCGGCACGCCGACTTCTCGTACGCCCCCGCCGAGCAGCCCGGCGGAGTCCAGCTCTGGGCCCTGCTCCTCGCCGGCACCACGATGATCGCCTCGGGCCCGCTCTCGTACACCACGAGCGCCGACTTCTCCCGCTACCTGCCCCGCACCGCCTCCAAGAAGGCGATCATCGGCTGGAACGCGCTCGGCGCCTTCCTGCCCAGCGTCGTCGTCTGCTCGCTCGGCGCCTTCGCCGCCACCGCCGTCGACATGACCGACCCGCAGACCGCGCTCCAGGAGATCCTGCCCGGCTGGTTCGTCCCGGTCTTCCTGCTCGCCCTGGTCCTCGGCACCATCTCCATCAACGCGCTGACCGCGTACAGCGCCGGACTCGCGCTCCAGGCCGTCGGCCTCCGCGTCCGACGCTCCGTCAGCGTCCTCTTCGACGGGGCCGTCGCCGTCGCCCTCACCCTCTACGGGCTGCTCGTCTCCAACTTCCTCGACACCGTCAGCAACGCCCTCCAGGTCATCACCGTCCTGATCGGCCCGCTGATGGCGGTCTACGCCACCGACATCCTGCTGCGCCGCTGTCGCTACGACGGCCTCGCGCTCTCGGACGAGACCCCCGGCAGCCCCTTCTGGTACACGGCCGGCGTCAACCCGGCCGGTGCCCTCGCGCTCGTCTCCGGCGTCACCGCGGCGGCCCTCTGCGTCAACACCCTCTACACGGGCCCGGTCGCCGCCGCCCTCGACGGCGTCGACCTCTCCCTGCCCGTCGGCATGGTCGTCGCCGCCACCCTCTACGCCCTCCTGATGCGCAAGGACCGCACCCTGCTCGCCGCCCGGGCGGAGGCGTGAACGGCCCTCGCCGTACGACCCTCCGGATCGGCGGGGACACCCCCCGCAGCCGCGGCGAGGACCGCGGCCGGCAGGCCCGCGCCGGCATCGCGCGCGCGTGGCGGGTGTACGAGGAGCTCTTCGCGGCCGTCGCCGCCGGGAACGCCCGGACGCTCGACGTACCCGCCCTCGCCCTCCGCACCGTCCGGGCGACCCGGGCCTGGGCGCCGGAGCTCGTCGCCGAGATGGAGGGAGTCGCCGAAGGGGCCGGAATGCCGCTCTGGACGATCGCCGCGCTCAACGCCCGCACCGAGATCCTCGCCGAGGCCGGCGCGCCCCGCACGGGCGAGTGCTCCACCCTCGTCCGCGGCGGCCCCCGGACCACCGGCGGCCAGTGCTGGGACTGGCACCAGGAACTCGCCGACGCCTGGCACCTCCAGACCGTGACCGGGGACGCCCAGGGCTTCGCCGGGATCACCGAGCACGGCATCCTCGCGAAGATCGGCGTCAACGAGGCCGGTGTGGGCGTGCTCTTCAACATCCTCGGCCACGCGGACGACGCCGCGACCGGCGTCCCCGTTCATCTGGTCGCCCGTCAGGTGCTCGGCACGGCCGGATCGTTCGCGGAGGCGGTCGATCTCCTGACCGGGGCACCCGTCTCGGCCTCCACGGTCATCACCGTGGTGACCCCGGACCGGGCCGCGTCCGTGGAACTCGCCCCGGCCGGCTCGGCCGTGGTCGCCCCGGACGACCGGGGCTGGCTCGTGCGCACCAACCACTTCCTCGCCCCGGCCCTGGCCACCGGGGAACTGCGCGGCCGCCGGGAGCCGGAGACGTACGACCGCCACCGGCTGCTCACGGAACGCGTGCTCACCCACGACGACGGGCTCGTCACCGACGCGTCCGAAGCCGAGGCGCCCGGCCGGGAGGGCTCCGGCCCGAAGGCATCCGGCGCGGAGGCGTCCGGGCTGCACGCCTCCGGCCCGGACGCGCCCGGCGGCGCCGTACCAGGAGCGAGCGCGCTGGGTCCGGACGCGCTCGTCCGCCTGCTCGCCGCCCATCGGGACGACGGTGCCGAGGTGTGCTGCCACGCCCCGGCCGACGGCCGGCTCGGCAGTCGGTGGGCGACCCTCGCCACCGTGGCCGTCGACCCGGCCGAGCGGTGCCTGAGGGTGCACGACGGAGGCCCCTGCTCGGCGGGGCCGGAGACCTGGATCCCGCTCACCGCGCCCCGGCGCTGACCCGGGTGCTGAGACGGCGGCGCGCGTCCGTCACCGCGAACCGTCGAGCCGGCGGCGCGCGTCCGTCACCGTGAACGGGTGCCGCGGGGGACCTTCAGGCCCGGCGTGCTCCCGCCGCCTCGACCAGGCCGCGCATCACCCGCAGGTCCTCGCCCATCTCCGGATGCCACTGGACGCCCAGGGCCCAGACCGGGTCGGCCAGCTCGACCGCCTCCACCGTGCCGTCCTCCGCGAGGGCGGAGACCGCGAGCCCCGCGCCCAGCCGGTCCACGGCCTGGTGGTGGTAGGTCGGGACCTCGGTGAGCTCGGGCACCAGGGAGGCGTACCGGCTCCCCGGCACCGGCTTCACCGCGTGCCGGCCGATCACCCCGACCGCCTCGACGTGCCCGTCCAGGTGCTGGATCAGCGTCCCGCCCCGTGCCACGTTCAGGAGCTGCATGCCCCGGCAGATGCCGAGCAGCGGCGTCCCCGAGGCGACGGCCGCGTCGATCAGGGCCAGCTCCCAGGCGTCCCGCTCCCGGGCCGGCGGACCGGTACGGGAGTCGGGCTCGGCCCCGTACCGGACGGGCTCCACGTCCGCCCCGCCCGCGATCACCACTCCGTCGAGCCGCGCCACGACCGCCGCGGCGGCCTCCGGCGCGTCCGGTGGCAGCATCACGGCGATCCCCCCGCTCTCCTGGACGAGCCGTGGGTACGGCGCGGGGAGCAGCGCGGCCCGCATGTCCCACACGCCCCAGCGGGCCTGGTCCAGATAGGTGGTCACGCCGATGAGCGGCTTGGTCACGGAACTTCCTCCAGGGGTACGGAGCATCGGTGGATCAGTCGCGTGCGAGTTCGGCCTCGGCCGCCGCGAGCGCGGCGAACTCCTCCTCGGGCGCCCTGGCCACCAGATGGTGTCGACTGTAGAACGCGAAGTAGGCGAGGGCGATCGCGTACACCCCGAGCGCCATGAACGCCGCCGTCCGGTCCACCAGGAAGGTCGCGACGAGGGCCGAGAGGGCCAGGACGAACGCCACCGACGAGGTCACGATGCCGCCCGGTGTGCGGTACGGCCGGTGCAGCCCGGGCTCGCGGCGCCGCAGCACGATGTGGGAGAGCGCCATGAGGGCGTACGAGATGGTGGCGCCGAACACGGCGATGTTCAGCATCCGGGCCCCGTCCCCGGTCCCCGCGGCCAGCGCGAAGCCGATCGCGCCCGGGATCAGGAGTCCCAGGTACGGCGACTTGCGGCGGCTGGTGAGGGAGAGGAAGCGGGGCAGATAGCCCGCCCGGGAGAGGGCGAACAGCTGGCGCGAGCCGGCGTAGATGAGGGAGAAGAAGGAGGCGACCAGGCCGGCGAGGCCCGCGTAGTTCACGAAACGGCTGAGCGCGGTCGGCTCCCCGTCGCCCTGGAGCGCCACGACCAGCGGGTTTCCCGCCTCCTGGACGGCGGCGGCGCCGCGCGCTCCGGTCGCGGCGAAGAAGGTCATCACGGCGAGCAGCACCAGGATGCCCATGGAGATCGCGAGGGCCTTCGGCATCGACCGCACCGGGTCCTTGGCCTCCTCGGCGGCGAGCGGCACACCCTCCACGCCGAGGAAGAACCACATGCCGAAGGGGAACGCCGCCCAGATCCCGAGCAGACCGAACGGCAGCCAGGAGTTGGCCCCGAAGGCCTCGCCGTCGACCGGGATGTCGTTCAGGCCGTCGACGTGGAAGTCGGTGAGGGCGCCGAGCGCGAAGACGACGAGCGCCGCGACCGCGATGGCCGTCACGATCAGGCTGAAGCGCAGGGCCTCGCCCACGCCCCAGAGGTGGATCCCGATGAAGAGCGCGAAGCAGACCAGATAGACGGGCCAGCCGGATTCCAGGCCGAACAGGCCGAGGGATTCGACGTAGTCGCCGATGAAGATGGAGATCGCGGCGGGCGCCAGGATGTACTCGATGAGGATCGCGGTGCCGGTGAGGAACCCGCCCCAGGTGCCGAGTGCGCGGCGGGCGAAGCCGTATCCGCCGCCCGCGGTGGGCAGGATGGCGGAGAGTTCGGCGAGGGCGAAGACCAGACAGGCGTACATCGCGCCCATCAGGACCGTGGCGATGGCGAGTCCGCCGAAGCCGCCCTTGGAGAGGCCGATGTTCCAGCCGGAGAAGTCGCCGGAGACGACGTAGGCGACGCCGAGCCCGGTGAGCAGGAGCCACCCGGCGCTGCCGCGGCGCAGTGCTCGGCGCTCCAGATAGTCGTCCTGCGGTGGGGTGGTGCCTCCGGCACTCCCGGTGGTTTCTTCGAGCGTCATGGCAGCGTCAGCTCCCCGCAACGGGCCCAATGGATTGGAGCCATACCTTTGCGGTGCCGACGGGAGAGCGCAACCCCCGTGCGTTACTTTCGGGTTACGTACCCGGGGACGCCCGTCTCATGTCAGGAACCCCCGGAGCAGCGCCGCCGTCCCCGAGCAGTGCTCCCGCATGACCTCGCGCGCCGCGTCCGCGTCCCCGTCCAGGACCGCCTCCACCAGGGCGGTGTGCTGGTGCTGGGAGTGCTCCAGGTTGCGTACGAGCAGCGGGATGCAGTCCAGCAGATCGTTCACGGTCGCCCGGACGGCGGCGTACTGCGCGGTGAGCGTCGGCGAGCCGGAGAGCTCGGCCAGGGTGAGGTGGAGCAGGGTGTCCTGGCGGCGGTAGTCGGCCAGCGGGGCGTCATGGGTGGCCGCGACGGCCGTCCGCAGCCGCTCGGCGCCCGCCGCGTCGAGGCCGTGGGCCGCGCAGAGCCCGGCGGCCCCGACCTCGAGGACCTCGCGGAAGCGCAGGGTGTCCTCCATGTCGACGGTGGCGATCCGGCGGCGCAGCTCGTCCTCGTCGGCGGTCTGGACGCGGGGGAGCACGAACGTTCCGCCGTAGCGGCCGCGCCGGCTCTCCACGAGGCCCTGCTCCTGGAGGACCTTGAGGACCTCGCGCAGGGTCACCCGGCTGATCCCCATCCGGTCGGCCAGCTCGCGCTCGGCGGGCAGTCGCTCGCCGCCGGGCACGAGTCCGAGCCGTACCACCTGGAGGATCTGCTCCAGGGCCTCCTCGAAGCCGTTGCCCGCCCGGACGGGCCGCAGCACGGGCGTCAGCCGGTCCGCCGATTCACTCGTACGGGACACGTTGTCGATTCCCTCTCGTCAGCACTTCCCAAGCAATGGTCTTCCGCAATACCTTATGGCTTCCGGCAGGCCGAAGGAGGAGCAATCCCGTGGCAGACCGCAAACCCCCGCTCACCGTCGAGGAGCTCCGTGCCCTCGTCGCGAGCGGCGAGATCGACACCGTCGTCCT
Organism: Streptomyces sp. NPDC056480; assembly: GCF_042795405.1. Classification (NCBI taxonomy): domain Bacteria; kingdom Bacillati; phylum Actinomycetota; class Actinomycetes; order Kitasatosporales; family Streptomycetaceae; genus Streptomyces; species Streptomyces sp. NPDC056480. The sequence goes on from NZ_JBHTSA010000085.1 coordinate 17,707, forward strand.
GGCCTTCCCCGACATGCAGGGGCGGCTCCAGGGCAAGCGGTTCGCCGCCCCGTTCTTCCTGGACGAGGTACTCGGCCACGGCACCGAGGGGTGCAACTACCTCCTGGCCGTCGACACCGAGATGAACACCGTCGACGGCTTCGAGATGTCCTCCTGGGACCGCGGCTACGGCGACTTCGCGATGCACCCCGACCTCACCACCCTTCGCCGACTCCCCTGGAACGAGGCCACCGCCATGGTGACGGCGGACCTCGCGTGGGGCGACGGCACCCCCGTCGTCGCCGCGCCCCGCCAGATCCTCCGGCGCCAGCTGGAGCGTCTCGCGGAGCACGGCTTCACCGCCCACGTCGGCACCGAGCTCGAGTTCATCGTCTTCAAGGACAGCTACGAGCAGGCCTGGGACGCGAACTACCGCGACCTCACCCCCGCCAACCAGTACAACATCGACTACTCCGTCCTCGGCACCGGACGCATCGAACCCCTCCTGCGCCGCATCCGCAACGAGATGACCGGCGCCGGACTCACCGTCGAGTCCGCCAAGGGCGAGTGCAACCCCGGACAGCACGAGATCGCCTTCAAGTACGACGAGGCCCTCGTCACCTGCGACGGGCACGCCGTCTACAAGACGGGCGCCAAGGAGATCGCCGCCCAGGAGGGCTACTCGCTCACCTTCATGGCGAAGTACAACGAGCGCGAGGGCAACTCCTGTCACATCCACCTCTCCCTTCAGGACGCCGAGGGGACGAACGTGATGGCCGGGGACGACCCGCACGGGATGTCCGCGACCATGCGGCACTTCCTCGCCGGACAACTCGCCGCGCTCCGTGACTTCTCCCTGCTCTACGCCCCCAACATCAACTCCTACAAGCGGTTCCAGCCCGGCTCCTTCGCGCCCACCGCGGTCGCCTGGGGCCACGACAACCGCACCTGCTCGCTCCGGGTCGTCGGCCACGGCCGCTCCACCCGCTTCGAGAACCGCCTCCCCGGTGGCGACGTCAACCCGTACCTCGCCGTCGCCGGCCTGGTCGCCGCCGGTCTGTACGGCATCGAGCAGCAGCTCGAACTCCCGGAGCCCTGCACCGGGAACGCCTACACCGCCGAGTACGCGCACGTGCCCACCACCCTGCGCGAGGCCGCCGAACTCTGGGAGACCAGCGAGATCGCCAAGGCCGCCTTCGGGGACGAGGTCGTCGCCCACTACCGCAACATGGCCCGCGTCGAACTCGACGCCTTCGACGCGGCCGTGACGGACTGGGAACTGCGCCGCTCCTTCGAACGCCACTGAGGCCGACACGGCTGAGGCCGACGGCGTCGACGCCATCGACGCCACTGACCGAACCCCTCTGACACGCACACCGCCGAGAGGAACGAGTTGCTCCAGGTACTGAACCCGGCGACCGAGGAGCCGGTCGCCACCGTCCCCGCCGCCACCCCGGCCGACGTGGACGCCGCCGTCGCGCGGGCCGCCGCCGCCCAGCGCGGCTGGGCCGCCGCCGCGCCCGCCGACCGAGCCAGGCTGCTCCGACGCTTCGCCGCCGTCGTCGACGACCACGTCGAGGAACTGGCCCGCCTCGAGGTCACCGAGGCCGGCCACACCATCGGCAACGCCCGCTGGGAGGCCGGCAACGTCCGCGACCTGCTCGACTTCTCCGCCGGGGGAGTGGAGCGCCTCAACGGACGCCAGATCCCGGTGGCCGGCGGCCTGGACATCACGATCCTCGAACCGCTCGGGGTCGTCGGCGTCATCGCGCCGTGGAACTTCCCCATGCCGATCGCCGCCTGGGCCACCGCACCCGCCCTCGCCGCCGGCAACGCCGTCCTCCTCAAGCCCGCCGAGACCACCCCGCTCACCGCACTCCGGCTCGCCGAACTCGCCCTTGAGGCGGGCCTGCCCGAGGGCCTCTTCCAGGTCCTCCCCGGCACCGGCCCGGTCGCGGGCAACGCCCTCGTCGAACACCCGGGCGTCGCCAAGATCGTCTTCACCGGCTCCACCCGGGTCGGCAAGTCGATCATGGCGAAGTGCGCCGACCAGGTGAAGCGGGTCACCCTCGAACTCGGCGGCAAGAGCCCCAACATCGTCTTCGCCGACGCGGACCTCGAAGCCGCCGCCGCGGCCACGCCCATGTCGTTCCTCGACAACAGCGGCCAGGACTGCTGCGCCCGTACGCGCATCCTCGTCCAGCGGAGCGCGTACGACCGCTTCATGGAGCTGCTCACCCCCGCCATCGAGGAGATCGTCGTCGGCGACCCCGCCGACGAGCGCACCCAGATGGGCCCGCTCATCTCCCGCGCCCAGCTCGACCGCGTCCGCGCCTACGTGCCGGACGACCTCCCCGGCATCCGCGGCAAGGCACCCGAGGGCCCCGGCTTCTGGTTCCCGCCGACCGTCCTCACCGGCCTCTCCGAGGACGCCCCCTGCGCCGTCGAGGAGGTCTTCGGACCCGTCGCCGTCGTCCTCCCCTTCGAGGACGAGGCCGACGCGATCCGCCTCGCCAACGCCACCGAGTACGGCCTGTCCGGCTCGATCTGGACCCGGGACGTCGGCCGCGCCCTGCGCGCCTCCCGCGCCGTCCGGGCGGGCAACCTCTCCGTCAACTCCCACTCCAGCGTCCGCTACTGGACTCCGTTCGGCGGCTACCAGCAGTCCGGCCTCGGCCGCGAACTCGGCCCCGACGCACTGACCGCCTTCACCGAAACCAAGAACGTCTTCATCAGCACGGAGGCCTGAGCACACATGACCAGCACCCGCACCGAAGAGATCGTCTGCCGCCGGCTCGTCGGCCGCACCGCCGTCATCACCGGAGCCGGCAGCGGCATCGGCCTCGCCACCGCCCGCCGCCTCGCCTCCGAGGGCGCCCACGTCGTCTGCGGCGACATCGACGAGACCGCGGGCAAGGCAGCCGCCGAGGAGGTCGGCGGAACCTTCGTGAAGGTCGACGTCACCGACCCCGAGCAGGTCGAGGCGCTGTTCAAGACCGCCTTCGACACCTACGGCTCCGTCGACATCGCCTTCAACAACGCCGGCATCTCGCCGCCCGACGACGACTCCATCCTGGAGACCGGCCTTGAGGCCTGGAAGCGCGTCCAGGACGTCAACCTCACCTCGGTCTACCTGTGCTGCAAGGCGGCCCTGCCGTACATGCGCCGCCAGGGCAAGGGCTCCATCATCAACACCGCCTCCTTCGTCGCGATCATGGGCGCGGCCACCAGCCAGATCTCGTACACCGCCTCCAAGGGCGGCGTGCTCGCGATGTCCCGCGAACTGGGCGTGCAGTTCGCCCGCGAGGGCATCCGCGTCAACGCCCTGTGCCCCGGACCGGTGAACACCCCGCTCCTCCAGGAGCTGTTCGCCAAGGACCCCGAGCGGGCCGCGCGCCGCCTGGTCCACATCCCGGTCGGCCGCTTCGCCGAGGCCGAGGAGATCGCGGCCGCGGTCGCCTTCCTCGCGAGCGACGACTCGTCCTTCGTCAACGCCAGCGACTTCCTGGTCGACGGAGGCATCGCGGGCGCGTACGTCACGCCCCTCTAGACCGCCGCCACACCCCCACATCCGCCACACCCCCCACATCCCCACACCCCCACATCCCCACCCGGCAGCCGGGCGTCGCAAGGCGCCCGGCTGTTCGGCGTCCGCAGCAGCCCCGACAGGAGAGTGATCATGAACCAGCGTGCCCGGCTCCGTTCGTCCGCCGTCACCGCCGCCCTCGCCCTCGCCGCCGCGAGCCTCGTCTCCGCCGGTGCCGCCGAGGCGAATCCCCGGGACCACCGGACGCCCCGGCCCTGCCCCACCCTGAAGGTCTCCGAGGGCTGGTACGGCGACAACAAGGCCCGCGTCGACGCCCTCGTGGCCGAGCACTGCCGGGACGGGGGCGGGAAGCCCGTCGCCGTCTTCGACTGGGACAACACCGTCATCAAGAACGACGTCGGCGACGCCACCTTCCACTGGCTGCTGCGCAACGACCGGGTACGCCCGCCCCGGAACGGCGACTGGTCCACCACCAGCCGCCACCTCACCCCCGAGGCGGCCACCGCCCTCGGCGAAGCCTGTCCCGGCGGCGTACGCGTCCTGCCCACGGCCACCGACACCCGCTGCGCAGACGAGCTCCTCTCCGTCTACGCCTCGGGCGCCACCACGGCCGGGAAGACCGCCTTCGCGGGCCACGACCGCCGCCGTACGGAGCCCCAGTACGCCTGGCTCGCCCAGCTCCTGCGCGGCTGGACCACCCGCCAGGTCGAGTCGTTCGCCGCCGCCGCCCGCGCCGAGAACCTCGCCGCCCCGCAGGGCGCCACCCAGCGCGTCGGCACCGCCCAGGTCACCGGCTGGGTCCGCTACTACCCGCAGCAGCGCGACCTGATCCGCACCCTCCGGGACGCCGGCTTCGACGTCTGGATCGTCTCCGCCTCGCCCGAACCCGTCGTCGACGTCTGGGCGAAGGGCGTCGGCGTCGCCCCCTCCCACGCCATCGGGATCCGCAACACCACCGACCGCGGCGGCCGTCTCACCGCCCACCTCAAGGGCTGCGGAACGGTACGGGACGGCGAGGACACGATGATCACCTACATCGACGGCAAGCGATGCTGGATCAACCAGGAGATCTTCGGGGTCCGCGGCCCCGCCGCCGAGCGTGTGCAGCCGGCCTCCCGGCGCCAGGTGTTCGCCGCGGGCGACTCCGACACCGACGTCTCGTTCCTGCGGGACGCCACCGGCCTGCGGCTGGTCCTCAACCGCAACAAGAACGAACTCATGTGCCGGGCGTACGAGAACGGCGACGGCCGCTGGATCGTCAACCCCATGTTCATCGAGCCGAAGCAGCGGAAGGCCACCCCGTACCCCTGCGCGAGCACCGGCTACACGGCGGGCGACGGCACGGCGGAGCCGGTCCGGCGGTCCGACGGAAGCGTGATCCCGGACCAACAGGACAGGGTCTTCTGAAGGCCTCCGGGCCCCCGGGCCTCCAGACCTTCGGCGAGCGGCCGAAGGCCCGGTGGAAGGCCTGAAGGGAGGCCTGGTGGAAGGCTTGGTGGAAGGCTTGGAGGGGGCCTGGGGGCCCGGAGGGAGGTCTAGAGGAAGGTCTGGCCCTCGCCCCGGTACGTGGGGACGGTGGCGGTGATCCGATCGCCCTCGATCAGCCCCAGACTCGCGAACCGCTCACACAGCTCGCCCGCCTTCGCGTGCCGGAACCACACCTTGTCGCCGATCCGCAGATCGTCGGCGGGCGAGCCGATCAGCGGGGTCTGCACCTCGCCCGGACCCTCCTGGGGGTCGTACGTGAGGCCCTCCGGCAGATACGGCACCGGCAGCCGGTCGGGCCCGGCTGCACCGGACGCCGGGTAGCCGCCCCCGAGGACGGTCACCACCCCGACCCCCGGCCGACGGACGACGGGCTGCGCGAAGAGAGCCGCGGGCCGCCCGCTGAACGAGGTGTAGTTGTCGAAGAGGCGCGGCACGAAGAGCCCCGAACCCGCGGCGATCTCCGTCACCGCGTCCTCGGCGGCCGTGTGCTGCACGCTGCCGGTGCCGCCGCCGTTCACGAACTCCAGGTCCGGCGCCACGGCCCGTACGGCACGCACCACGGCCGCCCTGCGCTCGGCGAGCTCCCTGCGGGCCGCCGCCTGCATGAGCCGGATCGCCCGCGACCGCAGCGGCCGGCCCGCGATCGAGTCCCCGACCCCCGCGACATGCCCCTCGTACGCCATGATCCCGACCAGCCGGAACCCGGGCCGCCGGACCACCGAACGGGCCAGCTCCGCGAGTTGCGCGGGCTCGCGCAGCGGGGAGCGGAGGGCACCGACGCGGATCCGGCCGCCGAGGAGACTGAGCGCCGTGTCCAGCTCCAGACAGACCCGGACCTCCTCCGTCCCGCCCGCGCGGGAGGCGTCGATCAGATCCAGCTGCGCCACGTCGTCGACCATCACCGTCACGGCGGCGGCCAGCTTCGGATCGCGCGCCAGCTCACCGAAGCCGGTGCGGTCCGCCGACGGGTAGGCGAGGAGCACGTCCTCGAACCCGGCGCGGGCCAGCCACAACGACTCGTCGAGCGTGAACGACATGATCCCGGCGAAGCCCTCCCGCGCCAGCACCCGCTCCAGGAGCGCCCGGCACCGCACGGACTTGCTCGCGACCCGTACGGGCTTGCCGCCGGCGCGGCGCACGAGGTCGTCCGCGTTCGCGTCGAAGGCCTCCAGATCGACGATCGCCACGGGCGCGTCGAGATGAGCGGTGGCCCGGTCGTAACGGGCCCGGTCGGCGGCACGGGGAGTCATGGCCCGAGCTTGCCAGACAGGTTTACGGGTGGGTAGCCCCTGGGTTCCCGTACCAGGGGGAACAGCCCGTAGAGTGACGGGCATTGTCGACACGAGCGGGGGGACGGGGATGAGCGGCGAACAGCGCCCCGGCACGACCTCCCGCATCACCGACGCCCTCCTCCGACCGGACCCGGCCCCGGCCCCGTCCGAGATGGAGATGACGACGCGGCTGCGACCGATCAGGCCGGGGGACACGCCGCCGACGCCAGGGGGCGGACCGGTGACACCGACGGCACCGACGGCACCGACGGCACCGACGGCACCGGCTGTCCCGGCGAACCTGCCGAGGCCGGCCGGGACCGCGCCCCGCCCGGCGACCGGACCCACGGCCCCGACCGCCGGGACTCCGCCCCGGCCCACGACCGCCCCGTCGGCCCCACCACGGCCGGCCCCGACGCCTCCGGCGCGCCCGGAGTCCGGCCCGGCGAACCGAGCGCCCGAGGCCCCGGCCCGGCCCGCGCCGGGCCACGTGATCCCGGCAAGCCCGCCTGGGGGTACGGCTCCAGGGCGCCCCGCAGCCGCGACGTCCGGCCCGGTGGCCGCGCCGGCGGCCCCGTCCGGTCGGGGCTCCGGCCCGACGGCTCCGCCGCGGGCGGGCTCGGCGGTCTCGCAGCCGATGCCTCCGTTGGCGGGTTACACGGCTCCCGCCGGCTCCGCAGCTTCGACGCCTGCGGCACCGCCCCGCCCGGCGACCGCTCCGGCGGCGCCGTCCCGCTCGGCGACCGCTCCGGCGGCACCGCCCCGCTCGGCTGCTCCTCCCGCTCCTCCCGCCCCTCCGGTCTCCGCAGTGACCTCCGCCGGGGTGGCCTCGGGGGAGTCCGGCAGCTCGCCTCGGCCGACGCCCGCTCCTTCCGCGTCCGCCTCGGCCACGGGTCCGGCGACGGCCGCTCCGAGCCCGCCGATGCCCGCCCCCGGCGCTCCGGCCCCCGGCGCCCCCTGGCAGCCCGCGTCCGCGGCCCCGCCCCGGCCCGTGCCCGCCACCCTCCCGCGCCCGGCCGCAGGTCCCGCCGCCCCCCAGTCGCAGCCCGCACCGACGGGACCGGCCGCCTCCGTACCCCACCGGCCCGCACCCCGCCGGACGAACCCCGGGCCCCCCGCCGCAGGCCCCGCCCCGGTCGCTCCCGCGACCCACGCGGGCCCGGCCTCCGGTTCCGCCGTGCCCCACCACGCCCGGCCCCACGCCGGCCCGTTCAGCCACGCCCACGGCCACGGCGCCCACCGGGCCGTCACCGCCTCCCTGCCGCCCGAGACTCCCTTCGAGACCACCACCCGGCTCCGGCCCGTGCGGGAGCGGCGGACCGGACGGGCCATCGCCGTCGGGGTCTGCGCCGTGCTCGGGATCGGGCTCATCGGCGGAGCCCTCACCGGCATGTGGCTGGCCGCCGCCGAGCCCGGCGAGCCCGCCGAACCCGCCGGGTACACCCAGGCCAAGGACCTCTGGCACAACGCCCCCGTCGACACCCTCTTCCCCCGCACCCTCGCGGGACCCGGCGCGGGCCCGGGCGGCGCCGCCCGGGCCTGGACCCGGATCGTCGTCGCCCCCGACGCCGCCTGCTCGCCGGCCGTCCTGGCCAAGGGCCTCCTCGCCACCCTCGAGCCGCTGGGCTGCGAGCGCGTCCTGCGCGCCACGTACACCGACGCCACCGCCAGCAGCGTGATCACCGTCGGCCTCGTCTTCACCCGCGCCGACGCCACCACGCAGCGCACCCTCGGCCAGGGCCTCACCACCCGCCTCGGCCAGGACGTCCCTCCGGCGCTGTCCGGCCCCGGCACCGTCGCCGCCCGCTTCGGCGCGAAGCAGCGGGCAGGCTGGTGGCTGAACGCCCCCACCGACCTCCCCGTCGTCGTCACCGCCGTCTCCGGCTTCGCCGACGGCCGCGCCGTCGACGCCCCGCAGCCCGCCGACCGCGCCATGACCGCGGGCCGCACCGACGCCACCGCGCAGTCCGGCCTCGGGCACGAGGCCAAGAACATCACCCTCCGGTTCGAGCAGCTGCTGCGCACGGCCGTCGCCCCGCCGAATAAGGACCAGGAGAAGGACGCCCGGTGACCCGCCTCCGTACCCCCGCGGCCGTCCTCCTCGCCACCGCCTTCGCCGTCCTCCCCGCCACCACCACGCCCGCGTACGCCGACACCATCCGGGCCCGGCAGTGGGGCCTCCAGGCCCTCCACACCACCGAGGCCTGGCAGACCACCAAGGGCGAGGGCATCACCGTCGCCGTCCTCGACACCGGCGTCGACGACCAGCACCCCGACCTCGAGGGCTCGGTCCTCGCCGGCCGCGACCTCGTCGGCTTCGGCGCCTCCCGGGGCGACCGCGCCTGGGCCCGGCACGGCACGGCCATGGCCGGGATCATCGCCGGGCACGGCCACGGGCCCGACGGCGGCGACGGCGTCCTCGGCATCGCCCCCGACGCCAGGATCCTGCCCGTCCGGGTCATCCTCGAAGGCACCGACAAGTCCCGCGACAAGGCCCGCAAGACCCGGGGCACCGCCCTCGCCGAAGGCATCCGGTGGGCCGCCGACCACGGCGCCGACGTCATCAACATGTCCCTTGGCGACGACTCCAAGTCCGCCCACCCGGACGCCGGCGAGGACGCCGCCGTCCAGTACGCCCTCGCGAAGGGCGTCTCCGTCGTCGCCTCCGCCGGCAACGGCGGCGAGAAGGGCGACCACATCTCGTACCCCGCCGCCTACCCCGGCGTCATCGCAGTCACCGCGGTCGACCGCTACGGCACCCACGCCTCCTTCTCCACCCGCCGCTGGTACGCCACCGTCAGCGCCCCCGGTGTCGACATCGCCATCGCCGACCCCGACCGCCGCTACTACGAGGGCTGGGGCACCAGCGCCGCCGCCGCGTTCGCCTCCGGAGCCGTCGCCCTCGTCCGCTCCGCGCACCCCGACCTCACCCCGGCCCAGGTCAAGCGGCTCCTCATCGACACCGCCCGCAGCCGCCCCAAGGGCGGCCGCAGCGACGCCAAGGGGTACGGGACCGTCGACCCGGCCGCCGCGATCGAGGCGGGCGCGAAGATCAAGGGCGGCGACCCCAAGGCCACGGCCACCGGCTACCAGGGCCGCTACTTCGGCCCCGGACCGCTGCCCGCGCCCGAGGAGAGCCGCCCCGTCGGCCTGCTCGCCCCGCTCACCGGCGGCCTCGGCGCCCTGCTGCTCCTCACCGCCGTGATCCTCCGCCGCGCCCACCGCACCCGCTAGCACCCGCCGGACCCGCCGGCACCCACTCGCGAGCACCTGCCGGACCCGCCAAGACCCTGCGGACCTGCCGGCACCCACCGGACCCGCCCGCCGGCACCCACTCGCGAGCACCCGGCGGACCCGCCGGCGCCCACCGGACCCCGCCAGGACCCGGCGGACCGAGCGCCCCCGTCCGGCGGTTAGGCTCGGTGCGTGGCGCTCAAGAACATCCCGGACCCCGGTTTCTCCGACGACGACGGCACCGCCGACCCGCGGCTCGCCGCGGCCCTCGCGGCCTGGGCGGAGGACAGAACCGCCCACGGCCCGGTCCTCGACGCACTGCGGGAGGCCCGGCTGCTCGTCCCCGTCGTCGCCGTCCTCGGCGAGGTCGAGACCGACGAGAACGGCCTGCGCCGCGAGAAGACCAGCGACATGGCGGTCCCCACCCTCACGGCCGGTGACCGGCGCGCTCTGCCCGCCTTCACCTCGATCGCCTCGCTCGCCCTCTGGGACCCGGAGGCCCGGCCCGTCGCCGTCCCGCTCCACCAGGCGCTCCAGGCCGCCGCGCACGAGAAGGCCGACACGGTCGTCCTCGACCTCGCGGGCCCGGTGCCGTACCAGCTGACCGGACCGGCCCTGCTCGCCCTCGCCGAGGGCCGCACCAGTGCCGACCCGCTCGACGACCCCGCCGTACGGGAAGCGGTACGGGCCGCCGTCGCCGCGGAGCCCGCGGTGCTCCGCGCCCACCTGGGCCCCGGCGCCGCCGACGGCACCCTCGCCCTGGTCCTCGCCGAGGGCGGCTCGCCGGCGGAGGCCGCCCAGCGCGTGGCCCGCGCCCTGGCCGCCGACGAAACACTGAGGGCCCGCCTGGTGCGGGGCCTCGACCTGGCACTCCTGCCGGCCTCGGCCACGCCTCCGGGCGAGCCCTTCTACGTAAAGAACTAAGACGTACGACCGGGTCCTAGCCGTACACCGGTCCCGTGTACTTCTCGCCAGGACCCTGGCCCGGCTCGTCCGGGATCAGGGACGCCTCGCGGAAGGCGAGCTGGAGGGACTTCAGGCCGTCCCGCAGGGGAGCGGCGTGGAAGGACGAGACCTCCGTCGCGCCGGCGTCGAGCAGGCCCGCGAGCGCGTGCACCAGCTTGCGGGCCTCGTCGAGGTCCTTGTACTTGTCGCCCTCCTCGGTGAGCCCGAGCTTCACCGCGGCGGCGCTCATCAGGTTGACGGCGACGGTCACGATCACCTCGACCGCGGGGACCTCCGCGATGTCGCGGGTCATGGCGTCGAAGTCGGGGGAATCGGCGGTGTCGGGGGACTCGTTCTGGGGCGTCTCGCTCATGCCTCATACGATATGCCGGTCCTCGGTTAGCGGAGACCGCCGGGTCCTGCTAACCTTGTGTAACGACCGGCCGGACACCTGTGTGCCCGGCCCACAAGTGGAGGCTCCGTACTCCCACCTGACCACCCTCGCGGGTGGCGGGTCACCGGTCAGGTGGCGCCCATCGTTCCGTACGGACGATGGAGCCGCCCGATGTGCGCCCCGCGGTTGATCGCGGCGGTGCTCCGGTATTTCTTTGGAGCCCCGCCTGTGTCCCGTCCGGGGCATTTTTCATGTACCGGCTCGGTTGGTCTCACAGAAAAGACATGCGCGTCCGTCCGCCAGGCGGTCGCGTGGTGCTACCGAGGAGGATCCATCAGCGCCGAGCCCCGCATCAACGACAGGATTCGCGTTCCCGAGGTGCGACTTGTCGGACCCAGCGGCGAGCAGGTCGGGATTGTTCCGCTTGCCAAGGCCCTGGAGCTCGCACAGGAGTACGACCTCGACCTGGTCGAGGTCGCGGCGAACGCCCGTCCGCCCGTGTGCAAGCTCATGGACTACGGGAAGTTCAAGTACGAGTCGGCCATGAAGGCCCGTGAGGCGCGCAAGAACCAGGCGCACACGGTCATCAAGGAGATGAAGCTCCGGCCGAAGATCGACCCGCACGACTATGACACCAAGAAGGGTCACGTCGTCCGGTTCCTCAAGCAGGGTGACAAGGTCAAGATCACGATCATGTTCCGTGGTCGTGAGCAGTCCCGTCCCGAGCTTGGTTTCCGGCTGCTGCAGCGGCTGGCGTCGGACGTCGAGGAGCTTGGCTTCATCGAGTCCAACCCGAAGCAGGACGGCCGGAACATGATCATGGTTCTCGGCCCGCACAAGAAGAAGACCGAGGCCATGGCCGAGGCGCGTGAGGCCCAGGCCGCACGCAAGGCCGAGCGCCAGGGCGTCACCTCCGAGGAGACGTCCGAGGCTCCGGCCGCCGAGACCGAGGCTGCTGAGGCTCCGGTCGTCGAGGCCGAGGCGGAAGCCCCGGCCGAGACCCCCGAGGCGTGACCCGCGGGGCTGCCAACCAGGCAGCCCCGGGCCCCGCCCGGAACCACCAAACGAAGAATTGACGCTCCCGGATCTCCGGTGCCCGCACCGGTGGGGAGCGCCACTGACGAGGAGATACGGCGCGATGCCGAAGAACAAGACGCACTCCGGTGCCAAGAAGCGCTTCAAGGTCACCGGCACCGGCAAGATCCTGCGCGAGCGCGCCGGCAAGCGCCACCTGCTCGAGCACAAGTCGTCCAAGCTGACGCGTCGCCTCACCGGCAACGCCGAGATGGCCCCGGGTGACGCCGCCAAGATCAAGAAGATGCTGGGCATCTGAGTTTGATCTCCCGCTCTCGGCGACGAGAGCTTCCGGCCAAGACCGGGAACCATCCGTTTTTCGGGTCGTGTGAGGACCACCACGACCCCGCTACAAGGAGTTAACAAGTGGCACGCGTCAAGCGGGCAGTCAACGCCCACAAGAAGCGCCGGGCGATCCTCGAGGCGGCCTCCGGCTACCGCGGTCAGCGCTCGCGCCTGTACCGCAAGGCCAAGGAGCAGGTCACCCACTCGCTGGTCTACAACTACAACGACCGCAAGAAGCGCAAGGGCGACTTCCGTCAGCTGTGGATCCAGCGCATCAACGCCGCTGCCCGCCAGAACGGCATGACGTACAACCGCCTCATCCAGGGTCTGAAGGCCGCCAACATCGAGGTGGACCGCAAGATCCTCGCCGAGCTGGCCGTCAACGACATCAACGCGTTCGCCGCGCTGGTCGAGGTCGCGCAGAAGGCCCTCCCGGCCGACGTCAACGCCCCGAAGGCCGCCGCCTGATCTTCCAGGCCGCAGTACCTCTGCCCGGACCCGCAGGCGCGCACGCGTCTGCGGGTCCGGGTGCGTCTGCCCCCTGAAGGGTGTTCGGTGGAGGTGGGCCGCCCAGGCCCGAAGCGCCACCGAGCCGGGCCCGAAGCGTCACCGACGTCCGGTCCCGAAACCGGTCCCGTCACCGACGTCCGGCCCCGTCACCGACCTCCGGTCCCGACACCGGCCCCGACCCGCCCCAGGTCCCGAGAGCCGGACACCGCGGGTCACGCGACCGGACCCCCGAGCCCGGACCCCGAAGCCCCGGATCCCGTAGCCACCCGGCACCGAAGAGAGAACCGCCGCACCTCATGGTCACCCCCGAGCTGATCTCCCCGCGTTCCCCGCGCGTCGTCGCCGCCCGGCGGCTCGCCAAGCGCAACTTCCGGGGCAAGGACCGCCTCTTCATCGCCGAGGGCCCGCAGGCCGTCCGTGAGGCCGTCGAGCACCGCGGCTCCACCGGAGAGCCCACGCTCGTCGAGCTCTTCACCACCGTCGAGGCCGCCGAGCGCTACAGCGCCATCATCGAGGCCGCCCTCGCCGCCGGGGCCCGCGTCCACCACGCCTCCGATGCCGTCCTGGCCGAGGTCTCCCAGACCGTCACCCCGCAGGGGCTCGTCGGTGTCTGCCGGTTCCTCGACTCGCCGTTCGAGGAGATCGTCGCGGCCCGCCCCAAGCTGGTCGCCGTCCTCGCCCACGTACGCGATCCCGGGAACGCCGGCACGGTGCTGCGCTGCGCCGACGCGGCCGGCGCCGACGCGGTCGTCCTCACCGACGCCTCCGTCGACCTGTACAACCCCAAGTCCGTCCGGGCCTCGGTCGGTTCGCTCTTCCATCTGCCGGTCGCCGTCGGTGTCCCCGTCGAGCAGGCCGTCGCCGGGCTGAAGGGCGCGGGCGTACGCATCCTCGCCGCCGACGGGGCCGGTCAGGACGACCTCGACGCCGAGCTGGACGCCGGCACCATGGGCGGGCCCACCGCCTGGATCTTCGGCAACGAGGCCTGGGGCCTGCCCGAGGAGACCCGGGCCCTCGCCGACGCCGTCGTCCGCGTCCCGATCCACGGCAAGGCCGAGAGCCTCAACCTCGCGACGGCCGCCGCGGTCTGCCTGTACGCCTCCGCCCGCGCACAGCGGCCCCGAACCTCCGCCTGAGGGGTCCATTCCGCCCCCCCGCCCAGTAGAGTGACGCACTCGGGGGCCCACTGCGCTACACGGAGGGGTGGGGAACGGGGATGACGGTCGGCACGGACAGTCCCGCACAGGCACGGAGCACCGAGCCGCACGCCCAGGAGCCGCCGGGCCAGGCGTCCGCACCGGACGCCCGGGAGCAGGCGGGCGCCGACGGTTTCGCCGGTGTGCTTCCCGACGACCTGCCCGACGGACTCGTCGTCGCCGACGAGACCGGCCGGGTCGTCACCTTCAACGCCGCCGCCAGCCGCATCACCGCCGTCCCCGGCGACAAGGCCCTCGGCCTCCCCCTCGACCAGGCGCTGCCGCTCGAAGACCTCAAGGGACGCCGCTGGTGGGCCCTGACCGACCCGTACGGCGGCCTCGCCACCCGCCGCGGCCAGCCCGAGCGCAATCTGCTGCTGCCCGGCGGCCGTGAGGTCCTCGTCTCCGCCCGCTACATCCGTGAGCACCCCACAGGACCGGTCCGCCGCGTCGTGGTCTGTCTGCGCGGCACCGAGGCGCGCCGTCGCACCGAGCGCAGCCACGCCGAGCTCATCGCCACGGTCGCCCACGAGCTGCGCTCCCCGCTCACCTCCGTCAAGGGCTTCACCGCCACCCTCCTCACCAAGTGGGAGCGGTTCAACGACGAGCAGAAGCGGCTGATGCTGGAGACCGTCGACGCCGACGCGGGCCGCATCAAGCGGCTCATCGCCGAGCTCCTCGACATCTCCCGGATCGACTCGGGCCGCCTCGAGGTGCGGCGCCAGCCCGTCGACATCGCCGCCGCCATCGGCCGGCACGTCCAGGTGCACACCACCGGCGGCCAGTCCCCGGACCGGTTCTTCGTCCGGATCATGCCCGGACTGCCCGCGCTCTGGGCCGACCCCGACAAGATCGACCAGATCCTCGGCAACCTCCTCGAAAATGCGGTGCGCCACGGCGACGGAACCGTCACCATCGAGGTGGCACCCGCCAGGACGTGCGCCGACGGAGAAGAGGGGACGGAGGTCACCGTGAGCGACGAGGGCCCCGGCATCCCCGAGGAGTCGATGAGCCGCGTCTTCACCCGCTTCTGGCGGGGCAGCAAGCGCGGCGGCACCGGCCTCGGCCTCTACATCGTCAAGGGCGTCGTCGAGGCCCACGGCGGAACCATCACCGTCGGCAGGGGCCCCCGAGGCGGGGCCGAGTTCCGATTTATGCTGCCCGTCGGCACCCCGGCCCATCTCGCCTGACGAGATCCAGCACGAAGTCCGACCGGATCGGACAGGATCGGACGAGATCGAAAGCCGCCCGGGCCGCCCACGGGCTCATTCGCATCCCCCCACCCCGTTAGACTCGTCCTTTGGCACGTTTGCGCCCTTGACGTCGAGCGGGGCCGCCCAGCCAAGCCAACGGAAGCACGGGAAGAGATGTCCGCACCCAATAAGTCGTACGACCCGGTTGAGGTCGAGGCACTGAAACCGGAAGAGATCGAGCGCATGCGGGACGAGGCGCTCGCCGCCTTCGCCGCCGCGGGCGACCTCGACGCGCTCGCGCACGCGAAGACGGCGCACACCGGTGGCACCTCGCCGCTGGCGCTCGCCAACCGGGAGATCGGTGCCCTGCCCCCGCAGGCCAAGGCCGCCGCCGGAAAGATCGTGGGCCAGGCCCGCGGCATCGTCTCCAAGGCGCTCGCCGCCCGCCAGACGGAGCTGGAGGCCGAGCGCGACGCGCGCGTCCTCGTCGAGGAGGCCGTCGACGTCACCCTGCCGTACGACCGCGTCCCGGCCGGCGCCCGCCACCCGCTGACCACGCTCATGGAGCGCGTCTCCGACGTGTTCGTCTCCATGGGGTACGAGGTCGCCGAGGGCCCCGAGGTCGAGGCGGAGTGGTTCAACTTCGACGCCCTCAACTTCGTACCGGACCACCCGGCGCGCCAGATGCAGGACACCTTCTTCGTCGAGGGGCCGGAAGGCACCACGGGCGACGAGTCCGGTGTCGTGCTGCGCACGCACACCTCGCCGGTCCAGGCCCGCACGCTCATCGACCGGGAGCCCCCGGTCTACGTCGTGTGCCCCGGCCGCGTCTACCGCACCGACGAGCTCGACGCCACGCACACCCCGGTCTTCCATCAGATCGAGCTGCTCGCCGTCGACGAGGGCCTGACCATGGCCGACCTCAAGGGCACCCTGGACCACATGGTCCAGGCGCTCTTCGGCCCGGACATGAAGACCCGGCTGCGTCCGAACTTCTTCCCCTTCACCGAGCCGTCCGCCGAGATGGACATGCTCTGCTACGTCTGCCGCGGCGAGTCCGTCGGCAACCCGGACCACCCCTGCCGCACCTGCGGCAGCGAGGGCTGGATCGAGCTGGGCGGCTGCGGCATGGTCAACCCGAAGGTGCTCGTCGCCTGCGGTGTGGACCCCGAGAAGTACAGCGGATTCGCCTTCGGGTTCGGCATCGAGCGGATGCTGATGTTCCGCCACAACGTCGACGACATGCGAAACATGGTCGAGGGTGACGTCCGGTTCACCCGGCCGTTCGGGATGGAGATCTGATGCGGGTCCCGCTTTCTTGGCTGCGGGAGTACGTCGACCTGCCGGCGACGGAGACCGGCCGCGACGTCCAGGCCAAGCTCATTTCGGCAGGCCTCGAGGTCGAGACCGTCGAGCAGCTCGGCGCCGGCCTGACCGGCCCGCTGGTGGTCGGCAAGGTCCTCACCATCGAGGAGCTGACGGAGTTCAAGAAGCCGATCCGCTTCTGTACCGTCGACGTCGGCCAGGCCAACGGCACCGGCGAGCCCCAGGAGATCATCTGCGGCGCCCGGAACTTCGCCGTCGGCGACAAGGTCGTCGTGGCCCTGCCCGGCGCCGTGCTCCCCGGTGACTTCCGGATCGCCGAGCGCAAGACGTACGGCCGGGTCTCCCGGGGCATGATCTGCTCCGGCGACGAGCTCGGCATGGGCGACGACGGCACCCACGGCATCATCGTGCTGCCGCCGGAGCTCGAGATCGGCATCGACGCCACCAAGCTCCTGGAGCTGTACGACGAGGTCCTCGACATCGCCGTCACCCCGGACCGCGGCTACTGCCTCTCGATGCGCGGCGTCGCCCGCGAGACCGCCATCGCGTACGGCCTGCCGCTGCGCGACCCGGCGCTGCTCGACGTGCCCGCGCCCAACTCGTACGGCTACCCGGTCCGGGTCACCGACCCGATCGGCTGCGACCGCTTCACCGCGCGCACCGTCGTCGGTCTGCAGCCCGAGGCCCGGTCGCCGATCTGGCTGCGCCGCCGCCTCCAGAAGGCCGGCATGCGTCCGATCTCGCTCGCGGTCGACGTCACGAACTACGTGATGCTCGAGCTCGGCCAGCCGCTGCACGCCTACGACCGGAGCCGGCTCGACGGCCCCGTCGGTGTGCGTCGCGCCGAGGCCGGCGAGAAGATCACGACGCTGGACGGCACCGTCCGCGTCCTGGACGCGGCGGACCTGGTCATCACCGACGACCGCGGTCCGATCGGCATCGCCGGTGTCATGGGCGGCGCCAACACGGAGATCGCCGACCCGGAGACGGACCCGGAGACCGGGGTCGTCACCGGCACCTCCGAGGTCGTCATCGAGGCCGCGCACTTCGACGCGATCTCGATCGCCCGCACCGCGCGCCGCCACAAGCTGGCCTCCGAGGCGTCCAAGCGCTTCGAGCGCGGTGTCGACCCGCAGGCCGCGGCCGCCGCGGCCCAGCGCTGCGTCGACCTGCTCGTGCTCCTCGCGGGCGGTACGGCCGAGGCCGGCGTCACCGAGATCAGCGCCCCGTCCGCGCCGCGCACGATCACCATGCCGGCGAACCACCCGGACAAGGTCGCGGGCGTCGGCTACGGCCGCGAGACCGTCGTCCGCCGCCTCCAGGAGGTCGGCTGCGACGTCTACGGCCAGGACGAGCTCATCGTCACCGTGCCGTCGTGGCGTCCCGACCTCAACGAGCCGAACGACCTCGCCGAAGAGGTCATCCGGCTGGAGGGCTACGAGAACCTGCCTTCCACGCTGCCGAAGCCGCCGGCCGGCCGCGGGCTCACCGAGCGCCAGCGCGTCCACCGCCGGGTGGGCCGCGCCCTGGCCGGTGCCGGGTACGTCGAGGCGCTGAACTACCCGTTCATCGGGGAGCAGGCCCTCGACAACCTCGGCCTCGACGCGGACGACGCCCGTCGTCGGCTCGTGAAGCTGGTCAACCCGCTCTCGGACGAGGAGCCCGCGCTCCGTACGACGCTGCTGCCGGGCCTGCTCGGCGCGCTGCGCCGGAACGACAGCCGCGGCAGCCACGACCTGGCGCTCTTCGAGACCGGTCTGGTCTTCCGACCGGAGGGACAGCCGGGCGTCGCCGTCCGGCTGCCCGTCGACCGCCGTCCCACCGACGAGGAGATCGCCTCGGTCAACGCCGTGCTGCCCGCGCAGCCGCGCCGCGCCGCCGTCGTCCTCGCCGGTGCGCGCGAGCAGGCCGGCTGGTGGGGCAAGGGCCGTCCGTCCGACTGGGCGGACGCGGTCGAGGCGGGCCGGACCGTGGCCGCCGAGGCGGGCGTCGAGCTGATCATCAGCGCCGACCAGCACGCCCCGTGGCACCCGGGCCGCTGCGCCGCGTTCCACGTCGAGGTGGACGGCGAGAAGGTCCTCGTCGGCCACGCGGGCGAGCTCCACCCGCGCGTGGTCAAGGCCTTCGGCCTGCCGGCCCGCACCTGCGCGATGGAGATCGACCTGGACCGCCTGGAGAAGGCGAACGAGGGCCCCGTGAAGGCCCCTCGGATCTCCTCCTTCCCGGTCGCCACCCAGGACGTCGCCCTCGTCGTCGCGGGCGACGTCCCGGCCGCCGAGGTCGAGGCCGCCCTCACCGAGGGCGCGGGTGAACTCCTCGAGTCCATCCGGCTGTTCGACGTCTACACCGGCGACCAGCTCGGCGAGGGCACCAAGTCCCTGGCGTACGCCCTGAAGTTCCGCGCCCCGGACCGCACCCTCACGGTCGATGAGGCCACCGCGGCCCGCGACGCGGCGGTCGCCCTGGCGTCCGAACGCACGGGCGCGGTCCTGCGCGGCGCCTGAACGCCGTAGCACCGCACCACGAGGAGGGCCGCCCCGGGATTCCCCGGGGCGGCCCGCCGCCGGTGTGGGTGTGGGCGGGGGCGCGATACCGAGGGTGGCTTGCAGACCCCCATGGAGGTGCGCGAG